>JANOZG010001022.1:0-2497 GCA_031429275.1 Planctomycetota bacterium | reverse complement strand
CTTTGTAAGTCTTTTTGATTTCCGCCACATGCACGCGGCGTTTGTCTGGGTTGCTCATGACGGATTTGTAGCGGCAGGAAAAACAAAGTCCAGGAAATTTCGGATATTTTCTGGCTACACATGTAGTTTTAATGTATGTGTATTTTAACAAATCCTCAGTCTTCTACCGCTCAAAGCTCAATTTGGAGCCGTTCAAGTTCGGCCTAGCCCAGAGCGCAAAGCGATAATGATCGTTGAATTGCACCGTTGATTGCGCTGGCGGCATGGTCGTCATCTGCAAACTGAGAACATTGAACGTTGTTGAATTACCCGGAGATCAGCATGCGTGAAACCTGTCAAATGATTTTGTGTGGACTTCTTCTGAGCGTTGGTGTGGCTGTAAGAGCCCAAGAGCTCCCATCGAAGCAGGTTGTACTCTTTGAAAATGTTCGCGTGCTTGATGTGATGAAAGGTGAACTGACCGGACCACGACACGTCCTGATCAGTGGCAATACGATTGAAAAGATTTCGGTCGACCCAATAGCGACGACTCGTTCGGGAAACACCATTGTCGTCCAGGGTGGCAATCGAACTCTGATGCCCGGATTGATTGATGCGCACACTCATCTCATGTTCGCGAGTGTCTCTCAGAAGGACGTGCTCACCAGCGACATTGGATTTGTCAACGTAGCTGCCGTCAAAGAAGCCAATGAAATGTTGCTGCGAGGCTTTACGAGTGTCCGCGATCTGGGAGGACCAATTTTCGGCCTGAAGCGTGGCATCGATCAGGGTTTGGTGCCAGGACCTCGCATCTGGCCATGTGGAGCATTCATTTCGCAGAGCGGCGGGCACGGTGATTTTCGATTGCCGACAGATATTCCTGCTCGCCCGGGAGACTACACTTACGGCGAACGCATCGGCGCGACAGCGATTGCCGACAGTCCTGATCTGGTTCGAAAGCGAGTCCGGGAACAACTGACGCTGGGAGCATCCCAGATCAAGATGATGGCTGGTGGCGGTGTCGCGTCGAGCTTTGATCCGCTGGATGTCACACAGTACTCCGTGGCAGAATTACGGGCGGCCGTTGAAGCAGCCGAAAACTGGGGCACCTATGTCACAGTGCATGCCTACACACCGCGTGCCGTCAGCCAGGCCGTCGAAGCGGGTGTGAAGTGCATTGATCATGGCCAAATGCTGGACGATGCAACGGCACAGCTCATGGCTGAAAAAGGCGTGTGGTGGAGCTTGCAGCCCTTCACCGACGACAAACCTTCGGCGTTTCCCGAAGGATCGGCCAATCGTATCAAACAGCTTCAAATGTTTGAGGGGACAGATTTGGCATATCGACTGGCGAAGAAGTTCAAAATCAAGACTGCGTGGGGGACTGATATACTCTTCAGCGCAGAAAATTCCGCCGCTCAGGGAGAACAGCTTTCAAAGATGACTGAGTGGTACACGCCAGCAGAGACATTGAAAATGGCGACGGCTGATAACGCAGAACTGCTCGCCCTCTCCGGCCTACGCAGCCCATATCCGGGTAAGTTCGGTGTCGTGGAAGAGGGAGCGATCGCAGATCTACTTCTCGTAGACGGCGATCCAATCGAGAACATTCATCTTGTCGATGACCCGGGGAAGAACTTTGCGGTCATCATGAAAGACGGAAAGATCTACAAGAACTTACTGACCAAATGAGCGCGCAACTCGGTCAGGCAACGGCAATCGATCCAAATGGTGAGATGGTCCCACAGGAACATGTCGGTAAAAAAAGTGGCCCAGGCTCGCAAATTCTCACGACATGTCGATGGCAGGAGCTTAGCGATGTCTTGGTCTTCGGCGGTCTTTTTTGGTCGCCCCTGCGCCAACCCATTCTGGACAGTCTTTGCAAATTGACCTTTTTGACAGGCATTTCTGAAACTTGCTTCAACGTCATGAGGAGTCGACCGACATTTTCCTCTCCTGAGCGGCTGGATGTTCACCGTGAGTGGTGCTTACGTCGAAATAATTAAAGACTCCGTATTCGATGTGAATCGCTGGTGTTCCTGTTCGGCAGGAACTGCCGATTGGAATCGAAGTCGGAATCACTTTGAGGTCGACGGTGATCATGAAAAGCAACGGAGTGATGCTGGTTTGCGCTTGGCTGATTCACACATCAGTGTACGGCCAGGAACCTGGCTGTGCAGACTGCGAGCCGACGACGGTGCCAAGCTGGTTTGAGCAGGAGAACATGACGGGCGACTGGGGCGGCACTCGAACTTCGCTGCAGGAGAACGGCATCATCATTCGGCCTCGCGTATCGCAGTTCTATCAAGGACTGGCGGCTGGCGAGGGCAATCAGGACTTCGAGTATGGCAGCAAAGCCGACGTGCTATTCAACGTCGATGCCGGGAAGATTGGGCTTGTGCAGGGTCTCTCGGCTACGGTTCATGCCGAGTATAACTTCGGTAAGGAAGTGAACGGCGCTGGGGGAACGCTGCTGCCAGTCAATACGGCGATGCTGTTTCCAGGCCTGGAAGGCCCG
>JANOZG010001021.1:0-12720 GCA_031429275.1 Planctomycetota bacterium | reverse complement strand
CTGAAGAAGTTCGCATGGGCTCCGATGATCGAAGGTCTGGACAAGCGCGAAGAGGGCATTCGGAAGTCCATCAGTGACGCGGAAGAAAGCCGACGAAAATCTCAGGCAATGCTGGCAGAGTATGATCAGCGGCTCAAAGCTGCTGAACAAACGGTGCAGGCTATGGTTGCGGAAGCGAAACGTGATGCTGAACGGACCAGTCAGGATCTGATTGCGAACGCTCAGCGGGAAGTCGAAGCAATCAAGGTTAGGGCGAAGGATGATATTCTTCAGGCAAAAGACACGGCTTTGGCTGAAGTCTTTACGCAGGTGAATTCTCAAGTCGTACGGGCCACAGAGCTTGTGCTTGGTCGCGCGCTGGATAATGCAGATCAGGATCGCTTGGTTGGCGAAGCACTGGCGAGCGTAGGTCGCTGAAGTTGGCCGGTTGCAGATTTTCCATTTCAGATCCGAAATGCGATATTGATCAGTTGAACCTTGGAATTTGTCATGTCTGATTCGAGTACAAAGCAGCATTCCGATGGTGCCCTGGAAGATCCAGGTGCTTTGGCGATTGCAACAATGTATGCTCGTTCCTACATGACGTCTGCTGCGAACAATGGAGTGAAGGCTCCGGAAGAAGAACTTAACTCACTTGTGGAGGATGTTCTTGGCAAATATCCGGAGTTTGAAAGTCTGTTGATGTCTGATTCTGTCGGGCGCGATGACAAACTGGGCATCGTGGATCGAGTGATCGCTCCGAAGTCTTCTGAGTTCTTCGCTAACTTCCTGCGTGTGTTGATTCGGCATGGTCGCATAACGATGCTGCCGATGATTCAAAGTGTCCTGGGTCGATTGCAGGAAGAGGCTGCCGGAAAGCGTCGTGTTCGCGTCCGTAGTGCAAAGCCGTTGTCCGAGAGTTCACGAACTCAGATTTGTAATGATCTTAAAAACAAGTTGGGGTTTGAGGCCCTGCTGCAGGAAACCGTCGATGCGTCGTTGATCGGCGGCATGATCCTGCAAGTTGGTGATACTGTTTATGATTCATCCCTGCGATCCCGGCTTAAGCAGCTGAAGAGTCGTCTGGTGGAGAAAGCATTCAATGAAATTCAAAGCGGACGAGATCGCTTCAGTCATCCAGAAGGAAATTGAAGACTTTCGCGGTCAGATTCAGACCGCAGAAGTTGGTCGCGTGATTGAGGTCGGTGACGGGATTGCCCGTTGCACCGGCCTTTCCACAGCGATGTCGGGCGAGATGTTGGAATTCTCGAACGGCACTCGTGGACTCGCGTTTAACCTTGAAGAAAACAGCGTCGGCGTCGTGATTCTCGGGGACTACCTGAAAATCAAAGAAGGCGACGAAATTCGCTCAACAGGAAAGCTTCTGTCTGTTCCAGTCGGCGAAGCCCTGCTGGGTCGCGTTGTCGATCCACTCGGGAACCCGCTGGACGGAAAAGGGCCTGTGTTAACTCCACACTCACGCCCTGTCGAATGGCAGGCTGCTGGCGTGGCAGAACGACAGCCCGTGAAGGAGCCATTGCAGACTGGCATCAAGGCCATCGATGCGATGACTCCGGTAGGACGCGGACAACGTGAATTGATCATTGGTGACCGCAAGACCGGTAAAACAGCGATTGCAATTGACACCATTTTGAATCAGAAAGACACAGGCGTAATTTGCGTTTACGTTGCCTGCGGCCAACGCGGTTCTTCGGTGGCCGGCGTCGTCGAAGTTCTTCGTCAAAATGGTGCCCTCGATTATACAATCGTGGTCGCCGCGAGCAGTGCCGACCCAGCTCCGCTTCAATACATCGCACCATACGCCGGTGCGGCAATGGCAGAGTACTTCATGTATCAGGGTAAGCACACTCTGGTCGTGTACGATGACCTTTCCAAGCAAGCAGTTGCTTATCGCCAGCTCTCGCTCTTGATGCGTCGTCCTCCCGGCCGTGAAGCGTTTCCGGGCGACGTTTTTTACTGCCACAGTCGTTTGCTCGAACGCGCGGTCAAGCTCAACAAGGAGCTCGGCGGGGGTTCAATGACGGCGTTGCCAATTATTGAAACACTGGAAGGTGAAGTCTCAGCATATATTCCGACGAACGTGATTTCCATTACGGACGGCCAGATTTATCTGGAATCGGACTTGTTCTGGAAGGGTATTCGGCCTGCTATTAACGTGGGTGTTTCCGTGAGCCGTGTGGGCGGCAACGCTCAAAATAAAGCGATGAAAAAGATTGCGGGCAGTCTGCGTCTTGACCTTGCTGCGTTCCGTGAACTTGAAGCATTCGCACAGCTTGGAACAGAGCTGGACAAGGCGACACAATCACAGCTTGACCGTGGTTATCGTATGGTTGAGTTGCTCAAACAGCCGCAGTTCGGTCCCCTTCATGTTGCCGATCAGGTCATAGCGATCTACGCAGGTGCAAAAGGATTCTTCGACAAAGTTCCCGTGAACAAGGTCCAGGAGACCGAACGTCAACTGCACGAGTTCATGCGAACAGAACATGCGGATATGCGAGACAAACTCGTCGCCGAAGCTGCACTCACAGAAGAAATTGAAGGCATGTTGAGAAAGGCGCTGGACGCCTTTGTGGCTCGATTGGCATCAAAGACCTGATAGTTGATGGCGAGCGGCTGGGCGTTAGCCCTCCGTGTGAATAGTGGTAGCGAGACACGGGCGGTTTACACCCAACCGCTCGCTTTTTTGGTGTGATGAATTCATGGCTAACAGACGCTTACTTGTTAAACGGCTTAAAGCGGTGCGCAACATCCGCAAGATTACGCGCACCATGGAGCTGATTGCGACCAGTCGCTACAAGAAGGCGATGGATCGCGCTACTGAAGCTGCTGAATACACTCGCAAGATTTCCGAAATTGTCGGTGATCTTGGACGAGCGAATCTTAAATTCTCGCATCCGTTGCTCGAACGTCGCCCGGAAGAAAAACGCAGCGTATTGCTCGTTCTGACTGCAAATCGCGGTTTGTGCGGCGGATATAACGCAAGTGTATTGCGTCAGACACTGACTCATATTCGCACCCTGAAAGAAAAAGGGATCGAGTGCCAACTGGAAGTATCTGGTAAACGTGGAATTAAGTTCCTGAATTATCAGAAAGTGCCGATTCACACACAGTATACAACGTTTGAAGATCAGCCTTCGTTCGCAGCGGTGGATGCACTCGGGACGCGGTATGTGGAAGACTTCATCGCAGGCAGAATTGATCGCCTGGACGTTGCTTATACACAGTTTCTGACTTCGTCAAAGCAGATTGCCGTGGTGGAATCACTGCTGCCAATCGCCGGTTTGAGTGGCGGAACTGAAACAAAATCTGAGGCAGGTGTTGATTATGAATTTCTGCCGTCAGCGCAGGAGATTCTGGCAGAAATAGTTCCAGCCGCATTTCGAGCGAAACTCTTCAAGTGTTTCCTGGACTCTGCGGTCAGCGAACAGATTGCCCGCATGGTCGCCATGAAGGGTGCAACAGAAAATGCGGACGAAATGGCAGGAAATCTGAAGCAGCAGTACAACCGTGCTCGACAGGCTGGTATTACTTCTGAATTGGCAGAAATTATCGGTGGTGCAGCAGCACTTGGTTAATTATTTAAGTTTTCGAAACAGCAATCACGGGGCGAATGACCCATGAGCGAGACAATGACAGCAGGCAAAGTTTCTCAGGTAATCGGTTCAACATTTGACGCCCAGTTCCCGGAAGATCATCTCCCGGACATTTACAACGCTGTTCTGATAGAAGCGGATGTTAAGGGCAATAAAGTGAAGGTCACAGGCGAAGTTCAGCAGCATCTCGGTGGTGGCCGAGTTCGCTGTGTGGCTCTGGGAAACACCGACGGCATGCGTCGGGGTATGGAGGTGACAGACACGGGAAAGCCGCTGTCGGTGCCTGTTGGAAAAGCCACGCTGGGACGCGTGTTCAACGTTTTGGGAGATGTTATTGATGGCCGCGGCCCAGTGGCCTACGACGAACGATGGCCAATTCATCGTCGTCCGCCATTGATGGAAGATCTAAGCCCAAAGGCCGAGGTTTTCGAAACCGGGATCAAGGTGATTGACCTTTTGACACCATTCGTGCGCGGTGGAAAGGCGGGATTGTTTGGAGGAGCTGGTCTAGGCAAAACCGTAATTCTAACCGAGTTGATCGTACGTATCGCAAGTGCACACGGGGGTTACTCGGTCTTCGCAGGAGTAGGCGAACGAACTCGCGAAGGAAATGACCTGTGGTTGGAAATGCAGGAAACCAAGATCGGAACAACGGATCGATCGGTCATTGAGCAGACCTGCATGGTGTTCGGTCAAATGAACGAACCCCCGGGTGCTCGTCTGCGAGTTGCTCTGTCAGCTTTGACGATGGCAGAATGGTTCCGCGATGCGACCGGTGCGGATACACTGTTGTTTGTCGATAACATTTTCCGATTCTCTCAGGCTGGTTCAGAAACATCAGCGTTGTTAGGGCGAATGCCATCTGCGGTGGGTTATCAGCCAACGCTGGGTACGGAACTTGGTGAACTACAGGAACGAATTACATCGACCAAGAACGGAGCTATTACTTCTGTACAAGCCGTTTATGTTCCGGCGGACGACGCAACCGATCCCGCACCTGCGACTGCGTTTGCTCACTTGGATGCGTTCATTTATCTTGAACGACGAATTTCCGAAAAGGGCATTTATCCCGCGATTGACCCCTTGGCTTCGTCAAGTCGCCTTCTCGACCCACAGTACGTTGGACAGCGGCATTACAACGTGGCTCGGCGAGTTCAGCAAACACTTCAACGATACCGCGAACTTCAGGACATCATCGCGATTCTTGGGGTCGATGAATTGAGCGAAGACGACAAGATGGTCGTGCATCGTGCTCGCCGAATTGAACGCTTCCTGTCACAGCCGTTCCTGGTGGCGGAAGTATTCACAGGCAAAGCTGGAAAGATCACACCTTTGGCCGATACGATTCGCAGCTTCGAAGAAATCTGTGACGGAAAGTGGGACCATCTTTCAGAGGCCGCGTTCATGTACGTTGGTGCGATCGAAGAAGCCGAAGAGCAGTACAAGAAAATGCAGGCTGGAGCCTGACGAATGCTTAAGCAAGCACCAGCCCGCCATCGCATCGTCTTCCGCAGACGACAGGCTGGTCGCCTATCCATGAAAAACAGACATCGCCATGCCCAAACTCAGTCTTGTATTGGTTACACCGGAGCGAACGCTGTTCGACAAGCCGGTTGAGACAATCCGTGTTCCATTATATGACGGAGCTGCGGGTTTCTACCCGGGGCGTGCTCCTCTCGTCGGCCGCTTGGGTATCGGGGAGTTACGGCTGACTGATTCATCGGGTGCCAGTGAATCGTACTTCATCGATGGTGGTTTTGTTCAGGTCAAGGGCTCAGTTGTATCAGTGTTGACGAATGCAGCTGTCGCGACATCTGACCTCAGTCGCAAAGCTGCCGCAGCCCAGCTCGAAAGCGCCAGGGCAGAACGCACGAAAACTGATGAACAGTATGCTGCGGCATCTCGTCGACTTGAGAAAGCGCGGAAAATGCTGGCGTTGGCAAGCAAGGATTAGACATTCAAGGACTAGGTTCTCATGGATAAGTTTGATCCTCGCATCGATGCATTGGTGATGGAGACCCGAACAAACTGGGACCCGTCAGTCGGTACTTTGTCAGATGAAGATCGTCACTGGGTCGCAAAATCGATCCACGATCAACCTCAAATGGCGTCTCAAGTCAAATACGAGCGCTGCCACACAGGTTTTTCACGCACAATCACTGTCACTCTTGAAGATATCCAGCGGCTGTATTTGTCGCGATAGACAGAACGCCGCAATGAAGTTCAGGCCCTGCAGGACCCCTGCGGTTGAACAGCAAACGCTGGCAGGAACTTGCGAATTTCTCGGTTTGACGCGTAACTTAAGCTCTTGGCAGAGCGCAGCAGGCATCTGTCTTCCGCACTGGGCAAATTGCTGCGGCTTCTGACATCGTAAATCAGCATTCAGCCGTGACCTTGCGGTTTTGTAGCAATACGATATCGTCCTCGGGGTTTAGGCACTTTCATGTTTACCCGTTTCTGAGGGCGGCAGTTGCCCTGAATTGATAGGATTCTGCGGCCAAGCAGTCTATGATCCTGCAACACGCGATCTGCTGAAACGGTTCAGCGGACTCGCTCATTCTGTTGCCTGAAACTATTGAATACGGATTTGGAATCATAACGATGCGTAAGTTTGCGATGTCGATCGTTCTGGCGGGATTGTCAAGCTTTGTTGTCGGCTGCAGTGACAGTGACTCATCATCTGTTACTAGCAGTACCACAAGTTCCAAAGGAGATGCAACAGCCGTTGCGTCATCCGGCGCTGCTCCGGCCACATCACCTCAGGAAATGGATCTCGTCGAACCAACTCCAACAGAAGTACCCGAATCCTCAGGTGAGCTGATCATCGGGGATACTGCTCCGCAAATCTCCATCAGCAAATGGATCAAAGGCGATGCCGTAGAATCATTCGCGACGGATCGAGTCTACGTCGTAGAGTTCTGGGCCACATGGTGCGGACCATGTCTGGCAAACATGCCACATCTGGCCTCCCTACAAACGGAATATGGCGACAAGGTGACATTCATCGGCGTGACAGCAGAGGAAGAGGACGTTGTCTCGGAATTCATGACTCAGGATTCTCGGGGAGGCAAGCCATGGTCAGAAGTCCTGACCTACACCATTGCTCTCGACAAAGACCGCGCGACGAACACAGCCTATATGGAAGCAGCTGGTCAGAATGGAATTCCATGTGCGTTTATTGTTGGAAAGAACGGTAAAGTTGAATGGATCGGCCATCCAGCGGGAATAGATGATCCTCTAAAGCAGATTGTCGATGGAGTTTGGGACTCCACGAATGCTCGCGCGGAATTCCTGGCGGAACGCGAGTCTGCTGCAATTCTGCAGGAGATGGCACCGAAGATAAATGCATCGCTGCAAAAAGGCGACTTCAAGACAGCCGTGGAATTGATGGACCAGTTGATCTCAAAATTCCCTGAAAACAGCGATTTCAAGAACGCCCGGTTTCAGTTTCTGTTGAAAGGCGAAATGTTCGATGAGGCAAACAAAGCGGCGGCAGCATTGTTCGAAGCCTCAAAAGATGACTCGGCGGAACTCAATCAGCTTGCATGGATTCTCGCGACCGGCGTTGAAGGGCCGGGACCAGATCGTGATCTGGCACTCGCTGCAGCGAATCGTGCAGTCGAGTTAACAGATTCAAAGAACGCTTCAATCCTCGATACTTTGAGCCGAGTCCAGTTTTTAAAGGGAAACGTAGAAGACGCTATTGCAACCGAGAAGAAGGCTTTGGAGATCGCAAGTGCTGAGGAAAAACAACAATTTGAAGACAGCTTGAAAGAATACGAAGCTTCTTTGACTAAGGAAACTCCGGATACCAAACCAGCAGAATCCGGTGAAGCAACCCCTGCGGAAGAAAAGCCTTCAGAAGAAAAGCCCGCTGACGCTGCGGCAACTGATCCAGCTAATTGACAGAGTCGCTGGAGCGAACCAAATTTCGCCCAAAGCAATGAGAATTCAGAGTCGCCACGCTTAACTCAGCGTGGCTTCTCTGTTTGATAAACTGATGCAATGTGAAGTTTTCCGGGGCCAGCTTTGCCGAAATCACATTCGGATGGAACACGCAAACGTTCATTAAAGCATCACCACAAGCTATGGGACAAATTCACTTGTCATCATGATGGCATCCCGGTGAATTCCGCTATGCTCAAGGTCAGCGAGCAATTGACTCTCAGCCGAAGCTCGAGCACTTTGGCGGATGAGAACTCGAACCTTTATCCCGTTGGAATCTCCCTTGGCCAACGAAGCCAATTGCACAATGCGCGCCAGGTCGGTTGGTCGATGGATTGAATCCGGGTTTCCAGGCAATTCAATCATGTATTGGAAGTCGTCGATTAGAACTGTCAGAAAATCACCAGAAAGCGATTTTCGTTCATCATCGGTAAGACCACCTATTACAGACTCTGGTGCCGCGAGGCTGGAGTCCTGATCTGGATTGGATTCACTGCTGCCATCAGCCGCCTTTGCATGTTCGGTTGATTTTGTTCCTGCTCCGGTGCCGGATCCACTGGCACCTGTCCCTCCCGGGCCAAATCCTCTGAACAGCAGAAACAGGGCCAATCCGATCAGAATAGCGCCGCCACCCATACCTGCACGGGAAGTGCCACGAACAATTTGTCCTGGGAGCGTCCCTTTTTCATTCTTCTTCGACATGAACAACCTCGAAAACAATCGATAAGCCGGCAAGTTGAAATCAGCATCTAAGGTGCAGGCGACTTTATAGCGTTAAACAGGGAGCCCTGAGCACGATAGCCCACGATGGAGAAATCATACCATCGAGTGCCGGCTGCGTCTCTCCGAAGTTGCTCCATCAGCAACGGCATCGCATCTGTGGCACGACGTCGTGCACCAGCCTGAGCATCGCCCCATGTCAGTAGTACAACTACCAGTGTTTTCGGCTCGGAAAACGATTTGCTGGATTCAAAGAGACGTGACGCCAGTTCGGCTTCACTTGAAAAATCTGCCGTAAATGATTGTTCGCTGTCAGTAATGAATGCCTGTCCATTCTCCTGCACACAAACTTCCCAAATCGTTACATGTTTTTGCATTTCATCGACACGCAACATGAAGCGAAAGACTTCTTCCCCCCGTGCTTGCATGAGTTCCTGAAGCCGTTGAGAAGCCCCCTCCAGGCGATCAGCATCATCTACACTTCCGGAAGTGCGAAGTTTCAGAACTTCAGCCATCACATTGCCCGGTAAATTCAGCGATTCCGCGAGAATTGAGCCAATCTGGTGGTGCTGATTAATGATACTGTGAAATCTCTCGTCATATGTTTTGGCAAGTTGGTCCAGTGATTTTTTCTGTTCGGCAACTTCATCTTCAAGTTGCTGCCGCCGCACATCAACTTCTTGCTCTCGCGCTGCGATGGACGCCTGAAGCGCGACATTTCGGTGACGGTTCTCAATATATTGAGAGAACATGACGATGAGCAGCAGATCAAGCAGTGGCGTCAGCTGCATGGCCAAACGACGTGTGTGCGGCATCACTTCACGCCCTCCGTTCTCGCTGCTGCCAGACCCAGTTCGCGTTTTGCGCGAGCCACCATTTCGCGGACATGTGTTCGACTGTCAGTAAGTCGATTAAAACGGATTTCCAATACACTGTTGACAAACATCAAGACAATCGCAGCGGCCAGTCCTGTAAACGTTGACCAGATGGAGTCGCCGAAACGCGCCATCACGACATTGACGGTTGATACAGATTGCTCGACTGCGTCAGCCTGAAGAGCCGATCCAATTGCAAGCACAGTGCCGAGTACACCACTTAGCGGATAGGCCTCAATCATGGTTCGCGCGACGTGCGTTGCAGTTTCGAACGACAGCGATTCCAGATAGCGACGCTTTTCATCAAGTATTTGCATACGTCGCAGACATTCAGTTCGGTCATCACTTCGACTGGGATCGCTCAGAATATCGTTGACGTCCTGTACAAAGGCATCGATCTGAGTCGTCAACGGAATTCCGCGTTCCAGCACACTGCGGTGCTTCAAGTCTCGGGTATAGTCATCAAGAGTTCCCGCGATAACCCGCAGGTCCCGAGCACACCAGCCACGCAGAAATGAAAAATACAACAGATGTAACACCGCAGCGGTGGCTATTACCGGAGTTGAAAGACTCGACAGGAATTGCAACCAGTCGCCTATGTTGCCGGTTTGAGGAACCTGAAATGGCATGAAACGGATGCTCTCAAGATGTTGATTTTTTAGACTTCCTCGCAACTGGCGCTTGGCGGCTGACGAAATCAACGGCCGACGAGACAGAAGCGTAGTCCGAAGTCCCTGAAAAAGTCCAGATCCAACGTTTGTCTGTCGCCAGGAGATGAATTGGATTCGTCAGAGATCGTCTGTTTGTGTTAAACCACGCCTGTTTTCGACAATCGTATCGATTGCGGAGGTTTTGAGGCAGCATCTTTGTCCAAACGAGCGCGAATTGGCCGACCAATGTGCCATTTGACGGGAGTGCGGAGGTCCGGTTACGCATATCTGTACTGAATGCTCCTCGGATGGCAACGCTATCGTTCGATTCGAAACCCCGGTCTGCGCCGCCCCAAACCAAACTTGTAATTTCCTGCCGCTCAGTGGTCGATTCTGTCATTCATAAGGAGAAATTTATGCTTGTACTATCACGGCAGAGCGACGAAACGATTATCATCGGTGACAATATTCGGGTCACGATCGTTGAAGTCAGAGGCGATAAGGTCCGCATCGGAATTGACGCTCCACGTGATGTGGCAGTGCATCGGCAGGAAATATACGATGCGATACGACGCGATGCAGAAAAGGCCGCGCACCCAAACTAGGTGACTCGCGAACTGTATAGAATCAACCAGAATGGCCTGCGGAAGATTTATCTTCCGCAGGCCATTTTGCATTTTCCGTCTGCAGGTTCCATCTCAAGGGCCCGATCGACTCGATCCACCGCACAAAAGCATTAGAATCCTCAGCAGTCAATTCTCGACGCAGCTGATCCAAGAGACCGACTCGGAGATTCTAATGCAACCGCAACGCCCCTCCATGGCAAAACTTCTTGTCATGTTTGCAGTGCTGCAATGCGCTGCGATCATCCATGCACAGACAAAAACCGATTCTGACAATCTACAGCAACCAAAACCGGAACCAGAAGATCGATCAGGGCCTAAGCCTCTCGCGCCACTGCCGGACAAACTGCAACTTGAACTGAACGGCACAACTCCACTCAATCCCGACAGCACTGTCTTAATCGACGTCAAAACGAAACGCGTCGTCCTGCGAACTGAAACCGCATGCCGAGACTGTGTGCTGGAAATGCTACTGGTTCCTGAAGGTAACAGAGAACACGAAACGATTCTGCGCATACGATCCAAAGCGTACGTGATTCACACAGCTCTGCTGGCGTTGGGACTGGAACCCGGAGAGCCTGCAAAGTTTTCACCCGAATTCGTACCTCCAACAGGGCCTGAAATTGCAATGCAGGTCGTCTGGCTCGACGAAAAAGGCATGCTTCAACGCGCGAATGTCACCGAGTGGATTCGGCACAATGTGCACCGTTACTATTCCGTCCCATTATCCGGGCCACCCATTGGCCTGCAATTTCCGTACAAGAATCTTCGCTGGGACAAGTTCAACAACGAGATCCTGTGGTATGGCCCAATGACTGACGAAGAACGCACGGACTTGTTGACCAAATCGAAAAATGAAGACTACCAGAAAGCGATTGAAAAGTTTTACAAAGAAAGCCAGTCGCGGCCCATGAACGCGTCGTTTGTCTTCGTCGGCAGCAGCATGTATAAAGATGAAGAGACCGGCGAAGAGTTTTATCAGGCGGAGGGCGGACACATGATCTGCACATCGAACTTCCCAGACGCCTTGCTCGATATTCGAGAAGAAAGTTCCGCAAGTGACGGCGGGCAGGCCTACGAAGCATGGACTGAAAAAGTTCCTCCCGTCGGAACCCCGGTGCTGCTCGTGATGACTCCAAAAACAAACACCGTCACCGCCGATTCAGATTCTAAACCCGAGGATGGTTCCAAAGCACCTGTGCAAAAAACGCAGAAAGCTCGCGGAGATGATTGATACTCATTGCCACCTGGATGCTGAGGCGTTTCATCAGGAAATTGATGCCGTTATCCAGCGAGCCATGGCTACTGGCGTAGAAAGAATGCTCACGGTCGGCACGACTCTGGAATCCAGCGAAGCAGCAATCGTGCTATCCAATCGCTACAAATCTGTTTCCGCGATTGTTGGAATTCACCCCAATTACGCCCAGACAGCAAAACCGGGCGACTGGGAAAAAATCGAATTGCTTGCGACTCATCCGGCCGTCGTCGCAGTCGGAGAAACGGGACTCGATAAATATTGGGACCATACACCGATCGACGTGCAAGCGGACTACTTTGTCCGCCATATAGAACTATCGAAACGTATCAAGAAGCCTTTCGTAGTCCATTGCCGTGAAGCTAATGCTGAAGTGCTTGAGATTCTGAGATCCCAGTCAAAACTCGGACCTTTTGTCGGTGTGATGCACGCGTTTTCCGGCAATGCCGACATGGCTGCTGAATGTCTTGCCATGGGTATGCACTTGTCGTTCGCCGGCATGCTGACGTTCCGAAAGAACGATGATATGCGAGTTGTCGCGGCGACAGTGCCGATTGATCGACTTCTGATTGAGACCGACGCACCTTATCTGGCACCGCAACCGAATCGAGGAAAACGCAACGAGCCTGCATGGGTGCGGAGTACCTGCGAAACTCTCGCAGCGGTTCACGGGCTCTCGTTCGAACAGATGGACGAACAAACAACCTTGAACGCCCGAAAACTCTTCTTTCCGCTCGACGGCGAGCGGCATGCGTAAGCTTGCCGGTACGATGCCACTCTTGAGTACCGAATGACTGAGATCTTAGTCCCAACCTATCGGTGGGCTGATACTACAGCACTAGTCAATAAATCAATTTCATTGGAGATAACGATGCATAAATTACTCTTCGCCATATTCATCGCCACGCTGACTTCCACCACCGCATGCAGTGACGAATTCGAAGGAGTCAAAGTCGCACCGTATCTCGGTTATGAAAAAGCAGTTCACATAACAAACGGCAACGTCAGCGTAGTTCTCTGCCCGGAAGTCGGCGGGCGAGTTCTGGAATATGCTCTCAA
>JANOZG010001020.1:0-2243 GCA_031429275.1 Planctomycetota bacterium | reverse complement strand
AAACAGATCGGCATGGACCCTCGCACAATTCAGGAAGCCGCGGTGTTGTTCGATCGCGAGACTATTGATCGCACGTTGAACCCCTTGGGAACACCTGCGGCTGCCGAAGTTCAACTGAAAAACAATCTGAAGATGTGTGGTCTCGCGATGCACAACATGCACGATGTCTACAACAGTTTTCCGGATGACGATGGGTTGGAGGACGAGAATAAAGGCCACCTCAGTTGGCGTGTCTACGCATTGCCGTATCTGGAACAAGTCAATCTGTACAACCAATTTCATCTCGACGAACCATGGGACAGCGATCACAACAAGACGCTGATTGATCAAATGCCGGCAGTTTTTGAAACGCCTGGCGTGACCGAAAAAGGCAGGACATCGGTCCATGTCTTCACCGGCAAGGGCGCTCCGTTTGGCGGCGACGAAGCTCCAGGAATGCGCGACATCACGGACGGCACCAGCAATACGATCATGACAGTGGTGGCTGGCGCCGATACGGCCGAAGTCTGGACAAAACCCGGCGGACTGGACTTCGATCCCAAAGATCCAATTAAGGCACTTGGCAAAGTCGACAAACAATTTCTGGTGGGAATTATGGACGGATCGGTGCGTTCATTGTCGGCAGAAATTGATGCCGTGACTCTGGGAAATCTGATTTGTCACGCGGACGGGCAAGTCATTGATTTTGCGGCAGCGGATGGCAATCGTACGTCACGAGTCCAATCGATGCCCGGTATGATTCTGCGAACAACCACGCCGCTGGATAAGAAGGCTGTCTTCAGCATTACATTGTCCGGGCTTGGCGAAGGAGAACCAGGCAAGATCGAATCGCAGGACGTCACGGTCTTCGCAAGTTGTATGGTCGCGATGCCTGATGACCGCACATTGCTGATTGGTCCAGAACCGCTGCTGAAGAAGATGCTGGCTCCTCGCGTAGCTGCCGGTAAAGCTGCCAACTCAATTCAGCAACAACTCTTCGCCAGCTTCCCCGCTAACGATATCGCTGGGATGATCGATCTTGAGCCGTTGGAGGATCTCAAAGCTCAGATTGCCAGAAACTCGCCGATCCCAGGCCTAGTTGAAGGCCTCAAGGGTGCGATGTTAACGACGGATCTGACGGGCGAAGGCAAATTCCTGTCGCAGATTGAAGTGCGGACAGCCAACAAGAATTCTGCGATGCAATTGTCGGCGATGGCTCAGGGGCTGCTGCAGATGCAGAAGGCCCAGATGCTGGGAATGGCCAACACACCAGATTCACCCGTCAGTCCAGAGTTGGTGGAGACGCTTGCCGGACTGTACGACACAGTGAAGATCACTGCGAACGATAATACTGTCTCATACGTCATGCCAAAGCCGGAGAATATGGATGCGTTTGTTGAATCGATGAAGCCTGGCGTGGTTTCACTGTTCGAAGCTGTTCGCTCTGCTCGCAAAGCTGCGACTGCTGCTGCTCGCAAAAACAACATGAAGCAACTTGGTCTGGCATTTCATAACTATCACGATGTCTACAGTCACTTTCCGGCCGAAAACGGCAATGGCGAACGCGGTGCGGGACAGAAAACCGGCCTCAGTTGGCGTGTCTATCTCCTCCCATTTATCGAGGGTGCGGCTCTTTACCAGCAATTTCATCTAGACGAAGATTGGGATAGCCCGCACAACAAAACGTTGATCGAACAAATGCCCGCCATCTTCAAAACCGAAGGAGTTGATAAGCCCGGTTACACGTCCGTGCATATCTTTACCGGCGATGACACTGCCATTGGAACAGATATCGGCACACGCATCCGGGACTTCACCGATGGCACATCAAATACCATTCTCGCTGTCGTCGCTGGCCAGGATACTGCGGAAATCTGGACAAAACCGGGCGGGCTGGAATTTGATACTGACAACCCAAAGAAAGTGCTGGGTAAAATTGCCGAAGAATTCCTTGTGCTGCTCTGTGACGGATCGGTGCGGTTTGTAAAGTCTGACATCAACGAGGACACGTTGAAAAAACTGATTCAGCGAAATGACGGAATGCCTATTGATGATTTCTAGACCAGGAGGCATACCTCAGCGGTTTGCCGCTCGCCACTGATCACTGTTTGAGCTTATGTGTTTGCCCGCGAATGCAGGCGAATAGGCTCTTTCGTTCATTCGCGCCCATTGGCGTTATTCGCGGGCACAAAAATAATAAAAGTAGGCCGGACCAAGCGCAGCGCCGTTCCGGCAAGCTACGCTGCGAGGCCGGAACGGCGCTG
>JANOZG010001019.1:0-4667 GCA_031429275.1 Planctomycetota bacterium | reverse complement strand
CGATCAATCCATCGCGGCCCGTTGATTTCTCATGCAACTTAATCTTTCGATCTCGCCTTCAGGCCGAATTGTCTGTGAGCTGGCCCCCCTTCCAAGCGAGGACTCCATTGCCCGTATCGCGATTGATGACGCGATCGCCTCTGGATTGGTTGACGCCTTCAAAGAATCGACAGCGAGTGGCTTGATGCATCTCGCGGGAATTGGCAGCAAGGTCACGCTTCCGCTGGAGATTGTGTTCTGGAGACAGTGGGCTCTGCGGTTTCTGAAAGCCGTTTCGCAACTTGATGATGAACACTTCGCTGTATTGGAGAAAGCCGCAAAGTCGAGGACGTCTTCAGCTGCCGTCAAAGCGGAAGAACTCGGCATCGCATCACCGGATGAACTCACCCTGGCAGTCCTTGTCGCCGATGCGCCGCCGATGCGCGGACTGGAGTTCCTGACAAATGGACTTCTCAAATCGCTGTGGCAAGAACTGACCGCAGGCTTTCTGCAACGCGCACACATCACGGAAGGCGGATGTCGCGGGCTGCTGCTAAAGCTAAATCCTGACGCTCAGCTTTTGGGCCGCGTCACATTTCATCTGGCCGAGAATAAACGTGATCCCGATCGACCGTTTGCGTTTCTCGCCACCTATGCACATCGACTGTCAGCGAAGTCACAGGTACAGCATCTACCGCTTGGAGAAGCATTGCGACAGTACGCGGCGGAACGTGACCAGGCCAAACTGACAGAACTGCTGGTTCCCGTGCGTGAGGCGGCGAATCGAAGCAAGGTCGTAGGACAGATGCTGAGCACTCGGGCGATCTTTCAGCCACAGGCATGGACTGTTTCGCAGGCGTATCCATTTCTGAACGACGTCGCGATCATGGAAGCAGCCGGCTTGAGCGTTCGAGTCCCGGATTGGTGGAAGTCACGCAAAGCAACGCGACCTCAGGTTCAGGTTCGAATCGGCGATCAGAAAACCAGCGCTGTGGGATTGGATAGTCTACTCGATTTTTCCGCAAACCTGGCCGTCGATGGCACGCCGCTCACGGATGCCGAACGTCAACAACTTCTTGCTGCAACCGATGGCCTGACATTGCTGCGCGGCAAGTGGGTTGAAGTCGATCAGCAGAAGCTCAACGAAGCGCTGGCTCAATGGAAAGAACTACAGGACGAACACGCCGACGGCATTTCGTTTCTGGAAGGCATGCGACTGCTGGCCGGAACGCAGCTGCAAGCGGCCGACGCCGTCGATGATGACGCGATGCAATGGTCGTCGGTCACGTCTGGTGAATGGCTGAGCGAAATTCTGCAGCAGATTCGCGACCCGAGCGGTATCGTCGGCTGCGAGCCTGGTGAAAAACTGAACGCAACCTTGCGACCGTATCAAGCCGACGGGGTTCGCTGGCTGTGGTTCATGACTCAATTGGGACTCGGCGCTTGCCTTGCTGACGACATGGGGCTAGGCAAAACGATTCAGGTGATCGATCTCATTCTGCAACTGAAAGATGCTGGTCAGCAAGCGGCTTCTGCGAAGAAAAGTCGCGCGAGGGCGGGAACCGAAACCGCTCCATTTCTGCTAATCGTTCCTGCGTCGCTGATCGGAAACTGGAAGCAGGAACTCGATAAGTTCGCGCCGCAGCTGAAAGTGTTTCTGGCTCATCGATCAGAATGTGATGCGGCAACCTTGGACAAAGTCGCTAAGAAGCCCGCCACGGAACTCGCTGGCTACGATGTCGTGGTCACAACGTACACTTTGATTCGTCGTTCAACATGGCCCGCCGATGTGCATTGGCGGATGGTGGTCCTGGACGAAGCTCAGGCAATCAAGAACTCCGGTTCAGCGCAGTCAAAATCTGTGCGAAAGCTGAAAGCATCGGGACGGATCGCATTGACCGGAACGCCGGTCGAAAATCAATTGGGCGATCTGTGGTCGCTGTTTGATTTCTGCGTGCCGGGGTTGCTGGGATCGGTGAAGCAGTTTCGGGATTTCGTGAAGCTGATGACAAAGAAGCAGGATTCAGGAGCTGTCTCAGCACTCCGCAAACTGGTGCGACCATACATCCTGCGACGCATGAAGACGGATCCAAACATTGTGCCCGATCTTCCCGACAAGACGGAGATGAATGTCGAATGCGGATTGTCGAAGAAGCAGGCCGTGTTGTACGAAAAAGTCATTGCGGATGTTGAGAAGCAACTTAAGGACGCCGACGGAATTCAGCGTCGCGGGCTGGTGCTGTCGATGCTGATGCGACTGAAGCAGCTGTGCAATCACCCTGATCAGTTTCTCGATCAAAAGGCTTTTGATCCGGCGGAGAGCGGTAAGTTTCAAAGTCTTCGCAGCGTTTGCGAACCGATTTGCGAGCGACAGGAGAAAGTGCTGATCTTCACGCAGTTCCAGTCGATGTGCGAGCCGATTGCCGAATTCCTTGCGGGCGAATTTGGCAAGCCGGGCCTTGTTTTGCACGGTGGTGTGGCCGTCGCCAAGCGAAAGGATCTGGTAAAGAAATTTCAGGAACACGAGGATGTTCCGTTCTTCGTGATTTCGGTCAAAGCCGGCGGAACGGGGCTGAATCTCACAGCCGCGTCGCACGTGATCCACTTCGATCGCTGGTGGAATCCCGCCGTCGAAAACCAGGCAACGGACCGCGCGTATCGTATCGGCCAGAAACGCAACGTACTGGTACACAAGTTTGTGTGCAAAGGCACTCTGGAAGAACGCATCGACCAGATGATCCGTGACAAACAGGAACTCGCCGACAACGTCCTTGGCGAGGGCAGTGAAACACTGCTGACGGAAATGACAGATTCTGAGTTACTAAAATTCGTCGCCCTCGACGTCAGCCGCGCAACACTGGATGAGTGAATTCGAGGGGTGTGAACTTGGAGGAAAGCAATGATGGCAGGAGACGATTATATCCGTTTTTTCAAGACAAGTTCCTTACACGTTCCGTACGATTGCCTGAGCCTTCGGCGGCTGAATAGCTTACGAATCAAGCCAAGTAGAACAAGTTTTCGTGCTTTACGACCTTCCCATCAGAAATCAGTTTCTTGAACCAGCCGTCTACCCGGTCACGAATGTGTTTGCCGTTGCCACGATTGTCAAAATCACCGGCCATGATGTATGCGAAGATTCGCCATGAGTCGAAACCGTCGGGACGCCCAGACTCGGAGTAGTCGTAATCGATATACCATTCAGCGGTTTGTATTGCGAGTCCATAACCGTGCGGGCGGAACACGTCAGCGAATGGATTAGCGGCATAGGCGTCACGTATTTCCTTGAAGCGTGTGGACCACTCAAGTGCCGGAATCTCAGGTGGAAAGCCAAGATCGGAGGCAACGAGCGACTTTGCGCGGCGTTGGTCAGCAATAAATGCATTGATAAGTGCGAGATTCACAGGTTTGCCGTATAACGATTAAAGGTTATACCTCAAAGTGTCACGCCGATTTTTAGCACGAATTGAGCGGCTCGTCACGCTCTTTCTTCTGCGAGGTGGATACTGGTGCTATAGATCGATTGACAGCGATCCGGGGACGCATCTGACCGAAATGACGGATTCGGAGTTACTAAAATTCATCGCTCTGGTCATCAGCCACGCGACGCTGGATGGTTGCGATTCGCATCGCAGACCGCTCAGACTGAAGAATCCAACACTCGTGAATTGACCGCGCATGACGCTTGATTCACAGTATGGAGAATGGTGATGTCGAAATTCCGAACAGTCATCGAAAGGATGCCGTATGAGCTGGGGTCAACAATGGGCACCGTATGTGTCGGTCGGAGAAAAGTTGAACAAGGCTGCAAAGAAAGCAGCAGCTCTTGCAAAAAAACAGAAACGCGAACCGGCACCGGTTAGGATTCAGGGAAAAGCGATTGCGAAAACATTCTGGGGCAAGGCGTGGTGCGATAACCTGACGGCGTATCAGGATTATTCCAACCGCCTGCCGCGTGGAGCCACGTATGTTCGCAATGGCTCGGTTGTCGATCTTGTCATTAGTCCAAAGAAGATTGAGGCGATTGTTGCCGGTTCGGACCCGTATACTGTCAAGATCGAAATCACGGCACTCGATTCAAAACGCTGGAAAGCAATTCGATCGGAATGCAGTGAATCCATCGACTCATTGCTGGATCTGCTTTCCGGCAAACTGTCGGACGGTGTCATGCAACGCCTGACCGATCAGAAGTCGGGGCTGTTCCCTGCCCCGCGCGAAATCAAGATGTCGTGCAGTTGCCCTGACTATTCATCCTGCTGCAAACATCTGGCCGCCGTGATGTATGGCATCGGGGCGAGGCTGGATAGTCAACCGGAACTCCTGTTTCTGCTGCGTGGAGTCGATCATCAGGAATTGGTATCTCAGGCCATCGCTGCCGGAAATCTGGATCGTGAACTCAGCACCAGCAGAAGCGGAGGACTGGATTCACAGGATCTGGGCGCGATCTTTGGGATTGAACTTGATAGCGTGGCAAGTGAAGTCGCAAAGCCAGTGAAGAAAAAGCAAGTTCCAAAGAAGGCTGCAGCTAAGCCTGCTGCGAAGGCCGCTGTGTCCCAGAAATCAAAGTCGAAAGCGGGCAGGGCATCAGCGGAAAAGCTAGACTCGAAAGCCGCTGCCTTAAAAGCATCTTCAAAGAGCAGTGGAGCAAAAGCTACCGTGAAGTCCGCGAAGAAGAAAACCGGTAGCGTTAA
>JANOZG010001018.1:0-3369 GCA_031429275.1 Planctomycetota bacterium | reverse complement strand
ACCGTCGCCAACGGCAAGCTCCAGGGTTGTGAATTCGCCACGCAATTTGCTTATATCGGACTCGATCTGGTCAATACTTCGCGCTGATCCAGGTAACGTCGAGGATTCAGTGCTGGACAACTCAGACTCTCTTGAAAACGCTTCGATCGCGGCTAGCGTCTCCTTCATCCAGCTTTGCCGCGTTGTATGAACGGTAACTTCGGCACCACGGAATGTCAGACGAATGCCTCGGCCTTTGTACGATGGCAAAGTGTGCAGCCAATGATCAAATGCCTCTCGATCATCATCGCTCTGCATACGTTGACGAGTGAGCAGCTTCGTCGCCGGCTGCAACTCGGGATCCGTCGGCGAAGTCCACTGCCCTTTGGCATCGGCAAACGTGTAAAGATGTCCGTTGTCTTCTACTGTGACATAGCCTTTGAAGACACTGGGAAAGGCCTTCGAACCTTCTCTCAGTTTTATGACGTCCCATTGAGCTTTCGCCGCACTAAATGCAGCCATCGAGTCGCCGATGCGAACAGCTGCGACCTCGTCGCCGACCACGGGAATGATCCGCTCCTGCTTTGCAATCTTGAGGATTTCCCAATCACCCTTTGAATTGCTGAATCCACGAACTTCGTCGTTGTTTTCGGACCACGTAATCATCAAGCCATTTGACGAAACCTGACGGACGTTTCCAGAATTGCCACCTGCAACACCTCCAAATCCGCCACTGGGGTAAAAGAAACCGTCGGGGCCGACTGAACCAACTGCAGAGCCGGGCATTCCAATCTCACCCGGTTGCTTCGTGTCAGCGGCCTGTTCACCGTCGTCAGCTTTGCTTTCTACAAACGGCGTTGCGATGAATTTCTGAAATTGTGCCTTCTGTTCATCCGCCAGTTGCTCATATGCTTGGGCGAGATAAGGTTCGGCGTCCTTGCTATGGAGAGAACTGACGTGCAAAAAGTGCGTCCTGAGTTTACGCCAGTTCTCATCCCGAATCTTGTGAAGCGACGATACCTGAGCGTCCGTTAAGTCAAATTCCTCCCGAAGAAACGGCTCGAGCAATGCGAACGTGCCGCCCTGAAGTATTGACCAACGATACATTTCACTACGTTGCGGCGCGGACAACAAATGCATAAACGCCTGGCCAATTTTCATCTTCAACACTAACGCTTCTCGATTTTGCTCTTGTTGCCAGCGCTGAGCCTTCTCCTCGTCCGCTGCGGTCAACTCAGTCCTGCCTCTATCGATCATGTCATCTCGCATTGCTTCAATCAGTTCCTCCGACTGTTTCTTTGAATCCTCCGACAGCGTTTTGACTTTTGCGACCTGCTCCTCAGTCAATTGCAAAGAGTCTTTCCGCGTCGGTTGACCAATCTTGCTTGGCCGAGTTGACTCCAAGACCTGCCCATGTGCCGGCCCCCAGAGGAATGCGCCGTCCAGATAACCCGGCGGTGCATCGTCCTGCGGTGTTGAGGGCTGGATACTTGAGACTTGAGATGACTTTCCCGCTGCGGCGTCCGTTGTATCATCTGTTTCATTTGCGTTGAAATCTGTTTCTGCGGATACGGCGGATTGCTCATCACTTGCATCAGACACCTGCCACGCAAGTAGCTGATTTGGTGCAAGCAGCAGCCACAGGGCTAAGATGATCAACTTGATTTGAGATTTCATATTTGAGATTCCTGAAATGTGGTTTCGAATGTAGCCGTCTCGCTCCGTCGAGACGAGCCCACTGGCTGACTCGTGGTTGATGTGGAACGGTGGATTCTCTCGATGTTCGCGTTGCGGTTTAAACGGCGACGATTATTGTTCCGCTATGTTTTCACTTGTGGGCTCATCACGGCGGAGCGTGATGGCTACTTTGCTCGAACAACAACTCAACTTCAGAACTAAGTTCCTGCAACGATTGGTCAACGCCGTCATCCCAGGGGATCTCCGGCGACGAAGTCGGCGGCTCGACGACACCAGTCGATCCCACTGTGTCCTCCGGCACACTCACTGGCGATTCCGGCCACTTCGAGATGACTCCAACCGCTGCAGCGATCATAACCAACCCAACCCATATCGCGATCCATCCACGTCGCCGCGACAGTTTCTTCGGTTCCCGCTCAAGCACAACCAACGGCAGCGGAAACACTTCCGGCTGCTGCACATGAGCCAGACACTCTTCGAAAACTTCCGCCACTGATTCCGACGAAGCGAATCGCTGATCCGGTGACTTAGCGAGCAGCTTCATCACGACCAAATCAAACCAAGCCGGAAGTTCCGAATTCAGTTCACGCATCGGACGCGGTTCATCGTCCGTCACGCGCCGTAAGATTCCGTAAGTCGTTTCTGCTCGAAACGGCGGCCTGCCAGTACTGATCGCATAAAGCACACTGCCGAGCGAAAACAAATCGCTGCGAGCATCCACGCCTTCGCCACGAGCTTGTTCGGGCGACATGTAATGCGGAGTACCTGCGATCAACCCGCTGCGAGTCAGCGTGGCATCATCGACCGCTCGGGCCAGACCGAAGTCGGTGAGCATGACTCGTTCAACCCCGCGTTCCAGCAAAATATTAGCTGGCTTCACATCGCGATGGACGAGCCCCTGAGCATGTGCAGCAGCCAGTCCTTTCGAAACCTGCACCGCAATTCTCAGAACATCCAACAACGGCAGCGAGCCTTCTCGATCCAGTCGATCCTGCAGCGATTCACAATCTACGTACGGCATGATGAGAAACGGCAGTTGTCCGCTCGAATCAACATGCAAAATGGGCATGACATTCGGATGCACGATCGCTGCTGTGGCTTTGGCTTCTCGAGCAAACCGCTTTCTCGCCGCTACGACGGATGCCAAATGCGGAGCCATGACTTTGACAGCGACCAGGCGATTCAATTCCTCCTGGAATCCCTTGAGCACAATTCCATGGGCACCCTGCCCTATGAACTGCTGGATTTCGATATTGCTAAGCCTTCCGAGCGATTCTTTGTTTTTCGACGGCTGTAGAAAATCGACGATAAAATCACTTGGTTTGAGGGGCTGGCTGCAGTCGTGGAATTCAGCATCATCGTCGCTGGAGAAAGGTAGTTTCGGGATCAGCGTCGATCCGTTATGCGACGTGATTGCAAGTTCGCCGCTGGTTTCAGTACGCAGGACTTGGCCAACATGATTCCAGCTCTCGTGATCTGCGGCAAGTCTTTCCAGCGCATCTCGACATGCTGAGCATTCTGTCAAATGCTGTGTGAGCTGTTCTTCCTGCTGCTCGGTCAGGTGATCGCTGAGCGATTGCAAAAGAAGGCTGGGGTTGCAGTGAGTTGAAGGTGGCATCGGATTTGAAATCTCAGATATGAAATCTGAAAGAGCACTACAACTCGTTCCGGGGCTCCAGCCCTGGAACGCAC
>JANOZG010001017.1:0-4490 GCA_031429275.1 Planctomycetota bacterium | reverse complement strand
AGAATTGGATCGTGTACTACCGGTGCTGATGCCAATGTTCCGGAGTGAATGCCATCTATGATCGACCTCGTAAATCGCAGAGGCATGCGGCTTCCTTTTCCAAACGAACCGCCGGACCAACCGGTGTTGACGAGCCAAACATTGGCATTATGTTTTCGAATTTTTTCGGCCAACAGTTTTGCATAAACGCCCGGGTGCCACACCAGGAACGGGCCACCGAAACAAGGTGAAAACGTTGCTTCCGGTTCGGTGACGCCAACTTCTGTCCCCGCAACTTTTGCCGTGTATCCACTGATGAAATAGTACATGGCCTGTTCCGGAGATAAGCGTGCCACAGGTGGCAGAATGCCGAATGCGTCGCACGTCAGGAAGATAATGTCTGACGGATGACCGGCGACGCAGGGGATTTTTGCATTTTTCATAAATTCAATGGGATACGCACCTCGCGTGTTCTGCGTGATAGACGTGTCATTAAAGTCGACATGGTGGTGAGATTTGTCGTAAACGACATTTTCGAGAACAGCTCCAAATTTCAGAGCCTCAAAAATTTCTGGTTCTGATTCCATCGTCAGGTAGACAGCTTTCGCGTAGCAGCCACCTTCGATATTAAAGATTCCATTGTCGGACCAGCCATGTTCGTCATCGCCGATTAAAAGTCGTTTTGGATCGGCGGACAGTGTCGTCTTGCCTGTTCCAGACAGTCCAAACAGAACGGACGAGTGGCCGGAACTTCGATCAGTGGTCGCAGAACAGTGCATTGAAAGAATGCCCTTGTGGGGCAGAAAGTAGTTCATAAACGTGAATACTGCTTTTTTCATTTCGCCAGCGTATTCAGTGCCAAGTAATACGACTTCGCGTTTTTCGATGCTGAGATCAACACTTGTTCGTGAGGTCATTCCTGTCGTGTATCGATTGGCAGGAAAACCTCCGGCGTTGTAAATCACCAAATCAGGTTCACCGTAAGTGGCAAGTTCGGTATCCGTGGGGCGAATCAGCATATTGTGCATAAACAACGCATGATATGGCCGCGCGCAAATGATCCGAACCTTGATTCGTGTGTCAGGATCCCAGCCCGCATAGGCATCAACGCAATAAATCTTGGCACGCGTGTTGAGGTAATCGACTGCTCTTTCGCGGTTAATTGCAAAAGTCATTTCGTCCAGCGGAAAGTTCACCGGTCCCCACCAGACATTGTTTTCTGAGTCTGCGTGTCTGACGACGCGTTTGTCTTTGGGAGAACGCCCCGTCTTTTCGCCGGAGTATGCGATCAGACAACCGGTATCTGAGATGCTGGTTCCGGGTTCGTGTCGAATGGCTTCTTCATACAGACTGCTGGGCGCAAGGTTTCGAAAGACTTCTTTAACTGTGATCCCCTGCGGCTGCAATGAAAACGGTTCGACCATTGAATCTATCCTTGTTGAAAATCGTTCCTGACAAGGGCTGAGAGCCATTGCCCCAAAGGAGCCTACCGGCTCGTTGACAATAACCACTGCCGTTGTTCGCTTATTGAAAGACGCGCACGCCGCGCTCGCATGATTCAGGGTAAGACTCCAACGGATTGAACACGCTGTGCCTGTGTTTTCGCTTTCTCTCAGCGATTGTCAATTCGCGCTGAAGGATCTAAGGAAACAGCGCCACAAATCCTCTGTTCAGGAATCCCAGGTGTGCTTTACGGATCACTCGCCGGGATGATCATGGTCAAAAAAACACTCTTTGACGCGCACTGTCGCAGGTCTTCTGTGCGGATGCAGTGATGTAAGGAGTCTTCGATCTGCTTTTGTCCAAAAGCATCTACGACATCACCAAGCCACTTGGTCGCGATTTTAATCGTTCGGAGAGTCGTGGCATCAGACCGTATGATAATGCTAACAGCTTAATCGGATGGATTGTCGGAATGGTTGCGGACTGTTCCATCTGCATGCGACACGCACTGCAATCGGTGACCCCGGCAATGGCATCAACCGATTGCATTTCACGAATGAGTCCGGCACCAATCTCAATCGATTTTTGAAAGTTGGCCGCTGCGATTCCAAAGGTGCCAGCCATTCCGGTACAGCCTTTTTCAATAGGCACAATCGTGAGATCCGGAACGAGTGCCAATAATTCGAGCATTGGCGTACCTTTCCGCAATGCCTTTACATGACAAGGTGTGTGCCATGCAATCTTCATTGATAGCGGGGTAAAATCAAGCTTGAGTTTGCCTCGACGATGAAGCTCTGCCAGAAAAGTACCGGCATCGATTGTCCGCTGAGCGACGACTTCAGCGTCATCGTTGGCAACAAGCATCGGGTATTCCTGTGTCAGGCAGAGGGCAGCTGACGGTTCCGTACAGACAATGGGGTAGCCTTCCCGAGCTGGTTCGATGAGTTCTCTAATGTTCTGTTCCGCAAGAGTCCGGGCACCGGTGAGATCTCCGTTGGTGAACATTGCCATTCCGGAAACCGTTTGAGCAGGCGGAATGAAGACTCGATACCCATTGTGTTCCACAACTCGGACGAATGCTTCAGCAAGTTCCGGGTCATGACTGTTCGCAAAGTAATCGACAAAATACACGATAGTCGGTCTGTTTGCTCCGGGCGACCCGGAGTTTTCGTTTCGCAATACACGCTGCGATTCCAGAAACGGAGTTTGCGTGAATCTCGGCAGTCGACGCTGGGCAGAAATCCCGAGAAACCTCTGGAGGCTCTTTCTGAACAGTGAATTATTGAGCAGCCGATTTGTCAGAAACGAAACTCGCGACGCCATGCGGGCATATGTGTGGACTCGAGACAGAAGCCACGCCGTTTTGCTCAGCCCTTGCATCTGGACATGCTGAGCACGAGCTTCGATCAGCAGATGCGGGATATTGACTTCGGACGGACAGTCCAGTTGACATTGCTTGCAGTTGAAACAGCTTTCCAGAAGCTTTGATGAGTTTTCGTTCGCTATCAATTCCTGCATGCTGTCAGTACACAGGCTGCTGCGAACGATATTGGCTTTCGCACGTGGCGATAGTTCTTCTTCGCCATCTTCTGAGGTAAATGGGCACATTCTCTGAGGAGCCTGCTGGATGCGGCATGTGCCACATCCATTGCAGCGAACGGCGGCATCGGTTGCTTCCTCCGCTGTCCATGCAAGTTGCATGATTGGCAACAATGGCGTTGATCGAGTCGCCGTTGGGGGTTCCATAGTCGCTGCAGTGCGGCGAAGGTACCTGACGGTTAACGATGGGTCATTGCTGATGATCTTATCGGGGTTGAGGAGTCGCAGTGGATCGAAGACGTCTTTAACCTGCTGGAAGACGCGATAGAGCGGACCATATTGACTTCGAATGAACGCCGTGCGGGAAAGACCATCACCGTGTTCGCCGGAAATCGTGCCTCCAAATTCACGCACTTTTCGATAGAGATCTCTCGCGATTGCCTCCATCGGAGTTTCATCACCATGATTTGGTACAGGCAAGATTGGTCGAAAGTGGAGCTGCCCCGATGCGGCGTGTGCGTACATCGTAGCG
This sequence comes from Planctomycetota bacterium, assembly GCA_031429275.1. Taxonomy (GTDB): domain Bacteria; phylum Planctomycetota; class Planctomycetia; order Planctomycetales; family Planctomycetaceae; genus SXXK01. The sequence goes on along the minus strand of JANOZG010001017.1, from coordinate 997 downwards.
GTCACTTCGTGCTTTTGAAAAATCTTCTGGGCGGCTGGCAAAAACTCAGCCAGAACTTCCGGAGGAACTGCAATGTCTTCTATAAACGGCAATGGTCGAGAGCTGCCTCGCAAACTGGCCAGCAAAGAAACAACTTTCGCTGGAAGTGCCCACAGGAGTTCCACGTCTTCAAACGTCAATGCCTGCCGAGTCATCTGGAACTCAATTTTATGTTCCACAAGCAATCGTTGCGAATCCTGAAGACGCTGGCGGACTTCCTGTTCGTTGAATCCCGGGAACTCAATAATTAATCCAGCCTCCGCGTCTGGCAGAATGAGATCGCGAAATCTCTGATCGGCGCCTCGCCCCAGGCTAAGTAGTCTGCGGTCAAGAGCATCGCAGGCGCTGGGTTCGAGGGGCAGTATCAGTTGCATAGCCTGCACTGCAGACTCCAGAGTCCTGAACATCAATATCGCTGCTGATCGAAATTTTGGCAGCGGCATCGTGAATAAGGTTGCTTCTGTGAACAGGCCCAGCGTTCCCTCAGATCCCACCAGCATTCTGGCGAGATACATGCTGTTTCCCTGCAGAATGCCTCTCAATTGATATCCGCAGCAGTTTCTGACAAGCGGCGGTTGATATTCGCGAATCAATGCCTCGTTGCTTCTAAGGATTTGTTCCATCTGTTCGAGCAACTGAATTCGTCTTGTTGTTGGCGTCATCGACGAAAGCCGCAAGGATTCAGATTGCGAAGAATCCGAAAGAATGACAGCGCTGTCTCGATTCAGTATGTTTGTTTCGCTGGCATTGGATTCCCGAGAGAGCGGTTCACGACCAAATTCTAAACGTTGACCGCCGGAGAGAACACATTCAATACTTGCAACGTGATCGCGGGCCGAACCGATTCTGACTGCGTGTGAACCGGCACCATCAACACCCAGCATTCCGCCAACTGTTGTGATGCGGCCATTTGACGGGTCTGGAGCAAAGTAGCGTTCGGTTTCTCGCAACTGCTGAT
>JANOZG010001016.1:0-12532 GCA_031429275.1 Planctomycetota bacterium | reverse complement strand
GGAACTCGAAACTCTTCCTGTTCTGTCATCACGACGTCCAGCCGCAGACGAGGATGAGGAAATATTCCAAAATGAACAAGTTCCTTGAACAGCTGAGTCAGAGTCTGGCGTGCAGGGCTGTAACGAGAACTTACGATTTCTCCGCCGTGACGGTTTAGCGTTGTGATGCGTTTACGTGCCGCCAGCGGTTTGACGACGATCACATGATGAGATTCCAGTAGGCAGCGAATCTTATCTCGGATTGCCGCGAGGGATGCACACTGGATTTCGATCAACCGTCCGCGTCTGTCGATGGCATCGATGCGATATCGATCAACAACAACTTCGTGTTGGTCTTCAGCGGCGACGTAGTGCGATTTGAGCTGCGTGTGTAGAGATGTAGCCACAGGGAGACGTCCTTGTCTTTACCCTCTTGTTGATTCGGATTGCTTTTCTTACGAGAAGGCCGGGTCTTAGCGGATTTCTTTCAGACAGTCGATTCCCATGTAGATGACCAGACCTGCAGCCAAAATCAGCATAATGTCCCAAATCATTTGGCCACCGAATGGCATGCCCAAAACGATGTCAAGGACGGCTGCAATCGCCATCAGTGCGGAGACACCCAGCGATCCGAATACGATGTTACGGGGCCGACCGGCCATTGTGACGACTCCACCAGAAGCAATGTGGGCAATGAATGTGCCCAAGTATAATTCAAAATCGCCGAGCCATTCCAGTCTGATTCCCCTACGATAACACTGTTCGGCGATTGTTTTCCTCAAGATCGCCACAATCGTTAACTGGAGAAAAGCCCTGCGGACCTCGGTGATCGACTTCCAGCGTTTATCCTTATTATCACGCGGCATTCGACTGAAGCTGTCGTTTTGGAAGTCGAATTCGGAACATGCTGCCGCAGCCAGGTCCGTTGCTGAGCGGCGTAATTGTGCCTGAATGGTTTTCAATAATTCGGTGCGTAATGCTCAAGCCCAGGCCGGTCCCCTGCCCTGCTTCCTTCGTGGTGTAAAACGGGTCAAAGATGTGCTGCAGAGTGTCTTCTTTCATTCCGCAGCCGTCGTCCTGAATCTCAATCAAAACAGTATCGACAAGTTCCTGAAGCCGCACGTTGACTCGGCCACCCGACGTTGTTGCCTGAAGTCCATTGGCAATCAGATTCAAGATGACTTGTTTTATCTGAGCGGCATTGACGTCGGCCATGATTTGGCGATCGCATTGAAAGGTCACGCTGCGATCAGCATAGCGTCCCATATGATGAACCATGATCAGAACTTCCCGGATCAATTCGGCAATATCGGTGGGAAGGACACCCGTTTTGTCGCCATGCGAAAAATCGAGCAATCGATGAGTAATATCGCCGCATCGTCGAGATTCACGACGAATCATTGCAACACGTTCCATGGCCTCTTTTGCGTCATCTGAACTCAGACTGTCGAGATGGTACAATCGCATTTCCAGCGATTCTGCCGCTACCGAAATGGCGCTAAGCGGGTTGTTAATTTCGTGAGCAACGCCGGCTGCCAGAAATCCGACGCTCGCAAGTTTCTGAGATCGGTAAAGTTGCTCGCTGCGTTCTTTCACCTGATACTGCAATTGTTCTTCGGCCTGAAGAAAACGATCTGCCATACAATTGACTCCGCATACCAGATCCGCAAATTCATCCTGCCAGCGTGAAGCGAGAGGCAGGCGATAGTGGGTATCGCCGTTGGCAATGCGAGTACAGCCTCTGGCGATGGCACGCACTGGTATAGAAATCCATTGAAACCCGCAGGTCACCAGTCCGATTGAAATCACAGCCACGATGACGGTGCCATAGACCAGTCCCTTCAGAAGTTGTTCTGATCGGCGGTGTTGCTTTTGGAGCGACAGTTCACCCCAGTCTGCCGGAACATAATAGGCTGGGAGGTTGTCGAGCGACTTCTGAATGCGTGCAACTTCTGTGGATGCTTCTGATCGCAATTCAAGTTGTTGCAGATAATCGTCTTTGGATTGAATTGGCTGCATGCGTTCCGCAAACGTCGCCAGTAAATTAAGTTCCTGGTAAATGGGGTCGATGCAGTCAAATACTTTCTTTCGCTCGTGTGGATTCAATTCCGGCAATGGCGGCAAGGCTTCGACTCGACGTCGAAATTCCAACAATTCGATTCTGGCATCTTCAATGCTGCTCAGATAAATCTTTCGCTGCTGCTGAACGGCCGCGAGTTGCCTTAAATCGAGCTTTGACGAATAAAGGCACTCTGAAATATTAGCGACTGAGCGGCTCAACTGGTCGCGTTGCGGACTGCGATGTAGCAGAAAATCAAGTTCTTCGACGGCATCCTGATGCCACATGAGGCCGACACCACCGATTACCGCCATGGCAATCACCAGCAGCATCGCTCCTGCGATTAACGACACAAGCCGTCTGCGTACGCTGCGAAACAAGAACACCCCGACCTCCCTGTCGATGAAAAGTGGCACACTGCTGGGCGCAATTCCGTGTCGTTCTGCAATTCTCCACGAACCTTGACCCTGGGACCAGCGTGTATGCTACCGGCTACGCAACAGTGTTGCCAGAGCGATTCAATGTGCTGTCAGGGATAGGGTTTACGTCGAGAAGGAAGATGGAGTCCTGCAGGAATTTCACGAGCAGTTGGGATGCCCAAGGAGTGTGCCGCAAGTGCGTGCCGAAGACAACATTTTGACGACAATCGCTGTTACCTGCGATTTTTCCGCAATCCACAGTCACTCAACAGGATGTGGATCGCACAATCATGGTTGACGCCCGGAGGTTTGCCGGGATCGCACTTCGCGAGGTGAGTTTTCTCAAGATGATCGTGATCGCAGATACATTTCACGCATCAGCAGGTCGATGGCCTTCGCACGAGATTTGATTGTTTGAGTCGATTTACCAGACTGTTGGGAAGAAATCGCCTGTTTGTTCAGGTTCGTAATTTCGTCGAAATCAACTTCCCATGCCCCGTCACGTGCGGCCTGGACCAGGTCCGACTGTACTTCAGCCAGATAGGAAAGCAGCGATTCAGAAACTGCTGCATTGATGACTCGATAGGGTGACTTCGGGTTAAACGGAGTTGCGGGAACCTGTGGTCGAGAGACCGATTCGTCAAGAGATGGTGTAATCGCAGTTTGCGCTGAGGAGTCCGTCGTCAGGAATTCATCGTTAGTATCCTGTTGAATTCTGTTGACCATTCGGCGACTGATTAACCATGACAGCACAGAGGCTGCAAGCAGGAATGCTGCCGGGAGAAATCTGGTCATCACGGCCAGCGTGATACCTGCAACAAGACAAAGCACAGCTGTCACAGCCAGAAGAATCTGTGACACTGTGGACATAGACCGAATGGGCATATCCTGTGTTTTTTCAAGTGCTGAAGTGTGCAGCAGTTCATTTGCGTTTTCATCGATCATCGGTGGGTAGCTGTCGATACCAACAACGATGACTGTTGAGTTGTCTGAACCACCGCGGCAGTTCGCCAGATTGATCAGCAATCGCGAAGATTCTGCAGGCGTCAGTGATGCTACGATCTGGCCGATTTCTGAATCGTTGACATGATTCGTGAGTCCGTCTGAGCACAAGACGAAATGGTCGCCCTGCAGGACTGAAAACGGACCTTCAACGTCAATCTGTACATTCAGGTCCGGGCCGAGGCAGCGAGTGATGACATTGCGGGGATGAAACAATTCAACGTTGTTGATTGTGGCACGTCCCAGACGGATCATTTCCCATTGCAGACTATGGTCGAATGTCAGTTGTTCGATTCGCCCACGTCGCACGCGATAGACGCGGCTGTCACCTACGTGACCGACGATGGCACCTTCTTCGGCAAGGCTGAGAACACTACAAGTCGTACCCATGCCCTCAAATTCACGATTTTCACGAGCCCGATCATTGATGGCTTTGTTGGCGGACTGAATCGCGCGCTGCACACGGTTGCTGACCGTCGGGGCGTCACACTTGCAGTATGAATGGGGCAGAGTTTCGACTGTGATCCGGCTTGCAAGATCGCCTACTGCATGGCCACCCATTCCATCGGCCACTACAAATAAATGTCCGATCCGATGCCACTCGTCGAAATCCGGACAGAGCCTGACTGCGAGTGAATCCTGATTCGCTGAGCGGCGCATTCCCACATCGGTACGCGAAGCATACTGCACGATGGGGAGTGAGGACATGGCAAGGTCGCTTAGATTCACGGGGTGTTGTGCATGAGTCATGCGATGCAAACATCCACACGACTCAACGCACAGTGTACAACCGATGGCAATCCAGACCAGCGACCAGGGCAAAAACCACAGAATCCCGTGAAAAAGAATAACTCACAGGCTTCAGCGACAGGAACTTCTAGTTATCGTTAATGCTCGACATCGCGGGATGGCTTTCCGTCGATGTGATTCGATTCTGGGTCTCAACCTCATAGTCTGCCAGTACTGTCAATCGTACCATTTCAGCTGTGCTGCCGACTCCCAGCTTACGAGCTGCATTGGCTCGATGCTTTTCAATCGTCTTCACGCTGATATCAAGTTCCAGTGCTATTGATTTGTTTGCAAGTCCATGTGCAACCAATTGCACAACCTGCAATTCGCGGCGAGATAATCGGCGAATCTGGTGACGAGCGCCTTCACGACGAACCTGCCAGTTTCGAAAGGCTGATTCCTCGGAGTTCGCCGTTGCTTCGGCTGAGTTTAATTGAAGTCCGTGACCGTACGTACTGGGTACTGGCTGAATCATGATTCAAAACTTCCTGGTGCTCGTATGCCTGAATCGTCACCGAACGAGGATGTAGATTTGCATCGCGTGAAGTTGCTGATGACTGAGTCGTCAATGAGAGATCATCAGCGTTGTCAACGGCGATTGGGCTAATCTGCCTGGAGCAAGTTCCCACCCGCCAGATATTTTCTTCGGGCAGTTTCAGGAACAAAATTGATGGAGAGCACGGTGATTCAGGCCGAGCATCGGAAATGCGGGCTCCTCCTCCGGGGGTTTCCAGGTAGCGCGACGTTTTCGCCGCACGGAAACACGCTCCCATGCAAGTTAGCAGATTTCAGGTACTCTTGAGGATATCGCAGCGAGATTGCGTGAGATCACTTGTGCATGAGCGCATGGATCAAGAAAGGAGAACGACAATAAGGAAAAACCCTCAGTGCGATTTTGCGTCGTGTGCATGCGATGGGTCATGAACATCGCCGCTATATGTTTTTTCAGCAGACGCTTCCTGTGCTGCGATTGATGAATATGTCCACCAGCCAGCGATTCCCATCGCCACGACGGTGTACAGAAATAACGCGGACAACATCTTCCCGATTGCTCCGCCGGCCGTTACGTCATCGGCACCGAATTGTTCAATTTCTACCGCAGAAAACAGTTCAGATTGGTCTTCAGGGGCGGCTGTTGAGGCGGTGTCGGACATGGAACTGGATCTCGCAGTGCAAATTCAGGACAGAAAGTTTTAGGATGATGACTCTGAAGAGCGAGCCGATTGGGCTGCCAGAAATCGGCCAGCGGCTGAAGCCCTAGCCGATTGAATTCGGCAGATTTGTGTCTAGCAGTCGCGGAAGCATATCTCACAGCGGGATTCTTGCGAATCCATTGCTCGACGGCCACCGGAGTTTTTCGGAATTGGGGGCACAATGGGCTTTCAGGGGTTTACTTCGACAGGCCGAGCAACTCGACAAGAATATTGCTGGACGGATGCGGATGACCTTTGTACTGACGGAATCCCTCGCCATATTGAGTCCCGATTTCCGTGCCCCTTTGGCGACTCCAGCGTTCACAAGCGTCCATATATTCGTCCATTCCGTGCTGTCGTTTCAGCCAATCACGCTGACTGGCATGGCAGGCCAGAGCTTCCAACTTGGTTGGCATTTCTGTCGAGATATCGATCACGAAATCCGGTGAAATACGATTCCCGAAATGATCTGTACCCTCAACGGGGTCAACATAATACAACCACGGAATCTTTTGAGTCGGTGGTGAAGGATCCCACTGACAAGTGCGATAATTTGGAACCGACGCGTTAAAACAGGCATCTCTTACCAATGCGCTGGTGATTTCATGGTCGTGCATGTAGTCGATGGGAGGTGCAGTCAGAATGATATTCGGAGCCGTGCGACGCAGAAACTCGGTCATGCGACGGCGGCTATCGTTGTCGAAAACGATGGACAGGTCGCGAAACTCGAGGCATGAGCATTCTGCTTCCAGGATCTTTGCAGCGCGGCGGGCTTCTTCGCGGCGAATGGCCGCAATTTCTTCCGCGTTGTGTTCGGCGCTACCGCAGTCGCCAGGCGTCATCGTGGCGACAGTGATTCGGCAGCCAAGTTTTCGAAGTCGTTGCAAGGTCCCCGCGCATTGAAATTCAATATCGTCCGGATGTGCGTGAATTGCCAAAACGTGCAGTTTGCTTGCATCGACCGTCATGATCGTTGTCTTTCTCTGGTGGATTTCGGTATTCGATGGGGCTCGATCACGTAGAACTAATCGAAATTGCCCTGTTTTGCCACGATTTGCAGGTGCGCTGTCCCGGAATTTGAAGGCTTTCGAAGACTCGTATTTTCCTGAACGCCGGTTTTCTCTACAAAACCTAATGCAGTGTGAGTTCAAAACCAACGATGCGAAGGATCGACGTTGATGTGGATTTCAAAAATTTCACGACCGTTCAGTGCAGTTCTGTTGATAAGTCTCGTATCAGGATGTGGCGACGGGGCTGCAGAACCCGTGTCAGCAGCCGCCGATTCTAGCTCCGCCACGTCGAACGGAAACGGTGAACCGAAAGGGACTACCGATCTTAAGACAGCCGATTCTCGCCCTGCCGGCGTCATCGCAAGCATCGACAACGCAATCGCCGACACTGCCCTTGATGGCTCAAAATCCGGTACCGACGAAGCTCAGAAATCGCCGTTTCCCGACGATGAAGCCACACAGACGCTTCAAGAAATTCAAAAACTGCGAATTTCTTCCGTGCCGTCGGATTTGGCAGAGGCCAGAAAAATTCGCCGCGAACGCAACGAGCGAATCGTCGATATGGCGACAAAGGTCCTTCGTCTGACAATGAACGAAGAAGCTCGCCTCTCTCAATTCCATCTGGCAGTTGGACAGCTTCTGGAGGCTCGGTTCCAGATGGCACTGGCTGGCACACAGGATGACGTAGACTTGTTGTACGCGGATGTGCAGGCATTGAACGAACGCGATCCAAAATCAATCGCGGCTGCTGAAGGCGTATATTACGTCGCAAGATTTGCGCATACCAAAGCCGGACTACTTGGAAAATCTCAGCCCGTCTGGTTTGAAACACTGTCTCGCTGGGCACGCGAGTTTTCAGATCGATTTCCCCAGCAGACGCAACGCGCTGTGAGTCTGTTGTTTGGCGCGGCTCGAAGCTGCGAGCTGCAGTCGATGGCAACGGACGATGAGGAACTGGCAACTCGACTGCTGACCGAATCTCGGCTCTGTTACACGGCGCTGGCAGAGAAATTCGCAACGACGGATCAAGGCCAGGAGGCAACGGCATCTTTGCGTCGCATGGCCCTGGAAGGACAAACTCTTTCGCAGTTCTCTGGCCCAACGCTGGACGGCGGATTCATTTCATCTGATGACTTCACCGGCAAACCCACGTTGATCTTCTTCTGGGACTCTGAGAGTGAAGAATTCACACGTGATCTACTGCCGATACTCAAGCAAATCAGCACTGCCCTGCCCGCCTCAAAGCTACGTATTGTCGGCGTCGCCCTGGATGAAGATGAAGCAGTTCTGAACGAGTACCTGGAAACTCAAAAGGTTCCCGGCCAGCAGATCTTTTTCACACACGGCGAACAACGTTCGTGGAACAGTCCGCTCGTCCGCTTCTGGGGCATTGCCCAAAGTCCAACGATCTGGCTGTTGGATGCAAAGGGCAAAGTAATTTCGACATCAATTACATCGGCCGAATTGAAACCAGCGATTCAGAAGATGCTGAAATAACGCAGTAAGTCCTTTCTGCCGGAAAGAACTTTGCAGCTTGCTGTAACCCGCGACCAATGCCATGCTGATTGATGGACACGGTGATGCTGTAGATCGGATGCTCGGCCACAGGTTCGAGCTTCGCTTGAAAGTGCTCCGTGGCAAGGCTGACCTACGGATTCACCCTCCTGCAATTGCGCCCCAGATGATGAACGGCTCGGCACCGGAAACGATGGCTTCCGGAAGCAGCTTGTCGGTGGGATCGTGCGAAAGATCGCGTTGGCAGCCAAAATAGCGTAGAAACGGGCGACGTTGTTTTGTGACATGGTCTCGAATGGTGCCGCAAAGCATCGGGTAGCGGGCTTCGATCGCATCGACAATTGAACACGCGGTGATTGGGGCTTCGACTTCGAGAGAAATCTCCGACCCAACGCGTGCAAGTGTTTGCAAATGATAAGGTATCTCGACACGGATCACAGCGGTCGTCATGGCAGCGTTTGTACCTCAACCGACAGCACGCGCGGAAGATCATGAACAATACACGTCCAGATATCGCCACCGTCAGGTGAAACGTACACCTGTCCGCCTGTCGTGCCGAAATAGATGCCGCCGCCATCAAGCGTATCGTTCGCCATCGCGTCTCGCAGCACGTTGACGTAGCAGTCCTTCTGAGGCAGTCCTTTTGTGAGTGCTTCCCATTCATTGCCGCCAGTGCGACTGCGGAAGACTCGCAGCTTGCCTTCGTGAACGTAATGTTCGGAATCACTCTTGATCGGCACGACGTAAACAGTGTCCGGTTCGTGTGGATGCACTTCGATCGGGAAACCAAAGTCCGTCGGCAAGTTGCCGCTGACGTTTGTCCACAGATCACCCGCGTTGTCGGTTCGCATTACGTTCCAGTGCAATTGCATATAGACCACATCTGGCTTCGACGGATGAAGTGCAAGTCGATGGACGCAGTAACCGATCTCCGCGTTCGGGTCCGGAAGATACTTCGATTTCAGACCACGATTGATTGGTTTCCATGTTGTGCCTCCGTCGTCAGTTCGAAATGCGCCGGCCGCTGAGATCGCAGCAAAGATTCTATCAGGATTTGTCGGGTCGAGCAGAATTGTATGCAATCCCAAGCCGCCTGCTCCTGGCTGCCATTCGTTGCCGCGTTGTTCTCGCAGGCCGGGCAATTCTTTCCACGTCGTCGCACCGTCGGTTGTTTTGAAAATGGCGGCATCTTCAACTCCAGCAAAGACGGTATCGGGATCTGACAACGATGGCTCCAGATGCCAGACGCGTTTGAATTCCCACGGATGTGGCGTGCCGTCGTACCACATATGAGTCCCCGGATTTCCTTCGTAGACAAACTTGTTGCTGGCTCCTGGTGGCTTACCTGAAAAGTCTGGCGCCGGTTCACCCCCCGGTTGCTCCCAGGTCTTGCCGCCGTCGCTGGATCGCTGTATGACCTGTCCGAACCAGTCGCTCGTCTGTGAAGCGTATATTCGATTCGGATCTACAGGGGAGCCCTTGATATGGTAAACCGACCAGCCTGCAAAGAGCGGACCTGAGATATCCCATTTCTCTCGTTTGCCGTCGGAAGTCAAAATAAATGCACCCTTGGCAGTACCGACTAAAACTCGAACACCGCTCATCAGAGTTGTCCTTTACTTTCGATGCGTTTTAATTTGTGTTGTTGGTTGGGATCGAATTTCGGAATCGTAAATACCGCGCCGAGAATGAGCAAACGTCGCTCCGCCCTGATGGCTGGGCGCGATTCGAGCCATTTGTTGTACTCCAGTCGAATGGACCGAACGCTGTTCGACACCGGAGAACAACTTTTTTTCAAAACGGCTGGAAAGAGTGCAAGCCCAGTCGCTTGGCGAACATCGGTGCCTTGCATTTCCATTTCCGGCATCACTGCTGTTTCTTGAGTCTCACCCGCCATGACGCAGTGTTTGGCGTCGCAAAAGAGCTGTCAGATTCTGCTGGTGGAGATCGCTGCTACGGAATTCAGAAGTGAACCGACAAGACGCATCTCACTCAGGTTTGGGACTGCGAGCGATGCCTGGTCTCAGGGCAATCATTGCTTCTCGGCATCTTCAAAACGGATGTTGCGATAGATTTCAGCCAGAGGAACCATCACGTTGATTGAATCAAATCGAACGGACGCCTCGGTAGATTCTATTTCCTTCAGCAACCAGCCTCCATCGGTTTGCCTGATGTACCGCTCGACACTTGCACGATCCTGCGTGACCATCACGTATTCCTTGAGCGATGGAATGTCACGATACTGACGGAATTTTCCGCCACGGTCCCATGACTCCGTCGAATCTGAAAGGACTTCGAACAGCACTGTGGGATTGGTGAGCGTGTCGAATTGGTCGTCTTCGAATTCTGGATCGCCACAAACGACGGTCGCGTCCGGATAAGTATACAGTCCAGTTGCCGTGACTTTCACTCGCATGTCGCTCGGATACACTTCGCACCGACGATCTTTTAATGCGTTGCCGATTTCACGCACAAGATTTCCCACAATCAAATTGTGTTCACGCGATGCACCTGCCATCGCAAACATTTCGCCGCGATAGTATTGGCTCTTGAATTCCGCCTTGCGTTCCTTAACAAGATATTGCGTTGGAGACAGATAATATTTTGGTGCCGTTGACATGTGAGGTACCGAATAAGCGAAGGAGGATCGACCGGGAACGCTCTCAATTGTCGCAGGTCGGTTCCGTGGTGCCAAGGCTTTTAACCGGAGTACATTTTTGCTCGCTGCCGCGCCTCGTTCCGAGGCTCCGGCCTCAAGAAATGTACGACTCAGCAAGGGAGGCTGGAGCCTCCGTGCAGTGCGTTCCAGGGCTGGAGCCCCGGAACGAGTTGACAAGTTGATGCCCTGCTCTTTCAATTCTGGCATCACAGCTCGTTAGACTCGTATACCGGCGGGCGGTGTCTACAATCTTGCCGTCATGACGAATGCAGGAAAGCAGGTTCCTTCGACTCTTGCTGAACTGACGGCGTTGATGGGGTTGGCTCCGGGGTTCGCTGAGGTTGTTGCTTCACTGCATTCCGGAAAAAGTGCCACGATCGACGGCGCTTGGGGTTCAGCTTGCGCGCTGAGTCTGGCAGCCATCGCGGCGGCCGATAAAAAACGAACTCATGTAGTGGTGCTGCCAACGATTCGTGATGCCGAAGAATTCGTCGATGAAATATCGGATCTCACGAAATCGCCGGTGATGTTATTCCCAGCATGGGAAAGTCTGCCGGATGCTGTCGATGCAGGCGATTCCGTTTATGCCGCTCGACTTGCCGCAGTTCGGCGATTGAATGCCGCTGATCGCACACCCGCATTGATTGTGACCTGCGTCCCGGCGTTGATTCAACCTGTACCAGCTCGCGACGCGATCAAGGCTGCCACAAGAACAATCTCCGTCGGCGATGAACTGAATCTGGACGAACTGATCGAATGGCTCATCGCACGCGGATTTGATCGAGTCACCGCCGTTGAACTACCAGGTGAGTTCTGTATCCACGGCGGTATTCTGGACATCTTTCCAGCTTCGGAACCTGACGCAATTCGCATCGAACTCTTCGGCGATGAAATTGAGTCGATCCGTTCATTTAACGTCGAAAGTCAGCGACGTCTGGAGGATCTGAAAAACATCTCGCTTACGGCTACTGCGCCGGCGAGCGGGGCGGCGTCAGCCCCCCGGTCCAACGCGGTTTCTACAGGCGCGAAGAAAAGGCCCGCAGCGGTCGAAAACGACGCACCCTCCCCTGTCTTCGCTGGTCCAACCGAAAGCCTGATCGATTCGCTACCGCCATTAACGATCGTCGTCCTCACTGATTTGCAGCAATCGATCAGCGAAGGTCGCATGTATCTGCAGCGGCTTTCCAGTCCCGTTGGCCTGTACAGCGTTGATGCAACCATGGCGAGATTGATGGAATTTCCATCGGTCACCATCGATGCACTCGGCGCTGACAGTTACGAAACGTCGTGCCATCTCAGCATCGAAGCTATCGAACGCCTTTCCGGCAGTCGTCGCGACGCACTGGTTGAACTGTCCGAGCTCCTCGGCAAAGACGATCACGTGCTGCTCTGTTGTCACAACGAAGGCGAACAAGAACGGCTGAATGAGCTGATCAAGGAAACCGATGCTGCCCACAACACAACACTCTTTTCACGCATTCAGCTGACGAACGGCCGACTTCGACGCGGCTTCAGGCTTATCGAACACAGCCTGATTGTCATCAGTGACAACGAATTGTTCTCCCGCGCGACTACACGCACCACCACGCGGAAGCGTCGAGCGGACTCGCGGGCGATTGATACCTTTCTTGACCTGCGCGACGGCGATTTGGTTGTTCACGTCGCACACGGGATCGCGAAATATCGCGGCATGAAGAAGGTCGAAAACGGTGGCCAGCAGGAAGAACACATGCTGTTGGAATTCCGCGACAGCGTGATCGTCTACGTGCCTGTGTCGCTGATTCATCTGGTTCAAAAATACATCGGACCAGCGAAGACGACACCGGAACTTACGAAATACGGCGGCACATCATGGTTAAAGAAAAAGGATCAAGTCGCTGAAGCTGTTTCCGACATGGCCACCGACA
>JANOZG010001015.1:0-4327 GCA_031429275.1 Planctomycetota bacterium | reverse complement strand
GGACGAAGGAGCAGCTTCCGATTGATTCTGAGATCCGAGCGGCTTCGCTGAAGAATCTGCTTCGGTAGTTGGCTCATCCACTCCCGGCAAATCCACTGTAGGTAGTTCAACACTTGGAGTGCCATCGAGCGACACATCCATGGCGGGAAGATCTGCACTGAAATCCTCCATTGGAGTCAACGGTATTGAATCGCCGGTGGCAGAAGGAGCAGGCTCTTTACTGCCGAAGAATTCAGCATCTGAGGATTCCAGCTGTACGCCGGTAAAAGGGTTCTCATTCGGGCCAAGCTGTGATTCCGTTGAGTTGTCGGTCCCGTTAGCATCGGGATTGGCTTCGCTGGCCCGATTGTCAGGAAACAGGGATTCTTCAACAGCGGGAATAGCAGATTGCGATATTTCTTCAGTGGCCGTTGTGTTTGGCTCTGTTGGTCCATCAGGGATATCGATTAACGAATCCAGGTCAAGAACTTCAGACTCGGCACCGGAATCGGAGTCATTCCCGAATGGACTATCGAAATCACCAGAAACGTCATTGGATCCCGCTATAGCAACTCGCGGCGTTGCCACTGAGTTGTTGGCTGGATTCTTAGTTGCTGGATTCTGAACTGCTGGACCGACAGTGCTTGTATTCAAATTGTCTTGCTGAAAATCTTGGTCGAATTCATCTGTAGCAGGTGGTGCAGCGGCAACTTGCTTCTTGATGACAGATGCGGAATTCGTCCCAGGCATAAACCCAGGAGCCGATCCTGGCTGAGTATACTCCGACTGATTGCCACCTGCAGTTACTGCCGTGTTGCCGGGTACAGGTCGATTGACGGGTTGAACCGCTCTGCCCGATTGCGGCGGAGTCTGGTTTGTTGCAGCGTTGCGAACGACAGCAGAATTTCCGGGCTGCTGCGACTGTGGCTTGTTGCCATGATAAGCCTGAGAAGTCGCAGACTGTTTTGAAGTTGCCGGCTGACCATTACCCACGCGAGACGCGTTCGGGTTTTGCGCGAATGATCCTGCGGTCGCAGGCACATTGCTTCGCTGCCCATACTTCGAAGCTGCGGGTGAAGTATTTCCAACGGTGGCCGTTGGATTATTGTTGCTATTCGGGGTCGCCTTTTTTGCTGCGGCAATATCGTCCGGCGGTACTGGAGGCTTATAGTTTGGATTGTTTCCGGCAGTGTCACCTCGAAGTTTTCCAAAGAACTTCCCGAGGACGCCCGGCTTGGCAGGTGGATTTGCCTGACGCGTCTGTTCCGCATTCTGTGCAGTCGCTCGGTTTTGTGCCCCATTGAAATTCTGAGCAGCTACCTGCTGCACAGGTGGATTTACCGCCTTCGTCTGTGGTGCATTCTGTGGCTGGTTGGGGCGCACCTGACCGTGCGTCGGCACGTTGCCGTTCGGAAGATCCTGAGGGTTCATCGAAGGCATTGTCTGGCCACTTTCCTGGAACATTCGATTGAGTTCCTGAGTGACCGATGTATTGCCTTGAGGAATCTGCTTGCCAGGTGCGCCGGGTTGATATTGCTGCCAGCCGAATGCACTGGTTCCCATGCCCGTTGACATCGTTAGCGTGGCTGCAAACACCATCTTGCGAATGAGTTTTTGATTCGTCATTTCATTTCCCCCGAAACAGCGATTCCTGCCTGCTCAGAATCGAGTCGATTCGCGAGCGGCTGCGTTTGGAAATCAGTCATGCCACCCGGACTCAGTACAAGTCTGAGTCAATGGCTGCTAGATTCCGCAGCGTGAAGAAAAATCTGGGCACGCAAAGTCACACAATCAAAACGTGCCTGTGTCCTTTTCTATCGTCTGTTCCGAAAACTCCGGTTGTCCCGCATAGCGCGTTTTTGCTGTCCCTGTCACAGACAGGACTTGCATCCTCCGGAAAATCAGAACATCCGGAAAATGCTACCTAAATGACCAGCCCTGCCAAATCGCATAAAATGCTGTCTGAAGAAAGCACGACGGGGACTTAACAAATGATCCGAGTCACATGACACAACTCCAGTACTGTTGTCCAAAATCTATGCATTTGCGGAGTTCGCAGGACTTTGAGCGAATTTATGCAACTGGCCAACGAGCCGGTGATGACCACCTATTGATTTTCGCAGCCGCAAACGACCTGAGCGTTAATCGCATGGGACTGAGTGTCTCGCGTAAACATGGGTCAGCTGTCCACCGCAATGTGAAAAGACGCAGAATCCGCGAGGCGTTTCGATGCCTTCAACACGATCTTCCGCGGGGTTTTGATTTGATCGCCGTGCCTCGTCAACGCGACGATTCGAAGCTGCAGGACTATCGCAATTCACTGAGGACGTTGATTAGAAAGTTGTCCAGGCGAATCGCATCTGTCAGTGAATCCAGCCAGGCTGACAACGCTGCCAGTGCGGAAAACCAAGCTGGAGCTGCGGAGTGAATGAGCCTGTCGCCGAAAATTCATCGACTTCCGGCCAGCAAGAAGTTGGTGATAATTCCGGTGTAGATGCGTCTGCTGACTGCTCGCTGACTTCAGGCACCAGTACGTTTTGGCCAGTCAGCTGGCCATCGCGTGTCGTCTTTCTTCCATCTGCGGCGGCCATTTTGTGCGTCCGTTGCTATCAAAAGATCCTCAGTCCTTTTCTTGGAAGAACTTGTCGCTTTCATCCGTCGTGCAGTCAGTATTACGTCCTTGCGGTCAGGAAATACGGCCTGTTACTGGGTTCGTGGAGAGGCATTTGTCGTATCGCTCGCTGTCATCCCTGGCATCCTGGGGGCTACGACCCAGCGTAGCAGCTTGTTCATTCCCTGAATTGGACTCCACGTTTGGAAACATTGGCAATCGCTGTCCTTTGCCGGTTGAATGGCGTCCAAAGTGACGGTAAAAGCTGCATCTTGCGGTCACACTATCCTCATTGAACCGGGATCGAACATCAGCATGACTACGGAAATCTCCATTCGAGAACGCAAAGACGCGCTACGCAAGCAGGCTCACGCGAATCGCAACGCTCAGGAAAACAAAGACGACCTCAGCCGTCGCATCGTTGGCGCATTCATGTCGCTGCCAGAATACGCTGAAGCTGAAACTGTGATGTTCTATATCGATGTCCGCAGCGAAGTTCGGACTCGCCATGATCTGGACCTTGCTTTGCAGTCAGGCAAAAAGATCGTCGTTCCTTGGTGCAATGCAGACGGCGAACTGGAATTGTTCTGTCTGAATTCCATGGATGAGCTTGAAGTTGGGATGTACAAGATTCTTGAGCCACGATCAGAGCTACGCGGTCTGCCAGAAAAGCAAGTTAACGTAGAATCATTGGACCTGATCATGGTGCCGGGCGTTGGCTTCGATCGCCGAGGCGGTCGCATGGGACATGGCAAAGGCTACTACGACAAACTTCTGCAGCACGCTCGGAAAGACACACCACTCGTCGCTCTGGCATTCGAATGCCAGGTGTTCGATGAGATTCCAGTCGACGATCATGATGTTTTCATGGACAAACTGATTACCGAAGACCACGTCTACAATGGTCGCGGCCGAGCTTAGTTGTTGGGAAACAGTGACTTGTAACTAGTAAATCGCAAATGACCACCACCAACATCGTCGAAGACACGTACGCTGAAGCATTTCGGAGTTTGTACGTCGAATTCCTGATCACCGCTCGGGATCGGAAATGGCTGGACCATGCAATTAATGCGGCCACCGGCTGTGCATCGTCAACAATTCGCTGCGACTGCGAAGCTGGACTGGATCGATATGTCGGACCGGGTGGTGATGAATCTTTTCAGACACCAGATGGAAGACCCGGAGCCATTTGCCAACTGCATGTGCCTCGTTTCTGGAAGCACCGAGTGGAAGCGTTGGAAAAGACGCTGCTCACGCGGATAAGCCAAAATGTGCTGACATGCGCGACGGCCCGTTGTTTTTCGTTAAGCGATTCAGAACCGTACTATCGACTCGGAAGAAAAATTTCTTTTTTCGGCGACGGTTTTGAACGCATCGAAGAACGGTTCGGTCGAAAAATGTGGGTGTTGCCTACGATGGGTGGCGACTTTTGCGTTGATCGTCGTTTCAGCTACCACGACGGCATCATGGGTGGCAACTTATGGTTCATGGCAACGTCAGAAGACGCCTCTCTGCTTGCTGCAGAACGAGCCGTTGAAGCATGCGAGCATGTACCCGGTGTCATAACGCCCTTTCCTGGTGGCATTGCCGCAAGCGGTTCCAAAGCAGGAAGTCGTTACAAGTTCCTTTTCGCCAGTACCAATGACTCCTTTTGTCCGACACTCAAGGGACGCAAAGGTGTGGAATCTCTGATTCCGGATGGCGTCAAATCCGTGATGGAGATCATTATCAACGGAC
>JANOZG010001014.1:0-7903 GCA_031429275.1 Planctomycetota bacterium | reverse complement strand
TCCTGACCCGCCCCCCGGTTTTTTTGTGGGCCACGCTGGGCCTCGGGCGGATGGCGAGGACGGGGGGGGCTGCCCCCCCCCCGCTCGCCTATTCTTAACACCGACGCAATCTCTATGGCACGCCGCACTCCCAATCAACGTTCGCAACGCCCCCCGCGTGATCCGGCACCGCGCGACGAATCTTTCGACGATGTTCCGATCGCACCCGCGTCTAACGAAATGACGTCGCTGATGATTCGGCAGCGGACTCAACTTGGGCCAGCGGCATCTGAGTCCATTCCAGTGATTCACGTCAAGAATCGCACACGCCATCCGATCCTGTATCGCAAACAGATCGCCCGTATTGAACACGCCAGGCCGGGAGATTTAGTAGCCGTTTATACTGATGGACATCCGGAACCACTCGGCTACGGTGTGTATAATCCTCGCAGTGAAATGTCCGTGCGGATGTTGTGGAACACGCCGGAGTTTCCAACCGATGCTGCGTGGGCCGAAAAGCTGCGATCTGCCGTTTCCCTTCGGCGCGACTTACTCAAGCTGGACGCGCAGT
Source organism: Planctomycetota bacterium (assembly GCA_031429275.1). GTDB lineage: Bacteria > Planctomycetota > Planctomycetia > Planctomycetales > Planctomycetaceae > SXXK01. Next base: position 7,353 of record JANOZG010001014.1, on the reverse strand, counting down.
CGAATGCATGGCGAGTTGTCCATTCAGAATCGGATGGCCTGTCCGGCATCGTGATTGATCGATTCGGTGACGTGCTTTCTGCAGAGACATTTGGTCTTGGCATGTATCAGCGAGCCAGTGTGTTGATGCCGATGCTGGCCAGTCAGATGGGGCTGCCGCACTGGCTGGTTCAGACAAGTCCGCAGTTTCTGTCACAGGAAGGCTGCGATCCACCGTCGCTGATGTCCGAAGGTTGCCCGACACAGGTCGTCATTTCGGAACACGGAACGCGTTATCGAATTCGGTTTGAAGGCGGCCATAAGACTGGATTTTTCTGCGACCAGCGCGAAAACCGCAAAAAGCTGGCAGAGTTCTGTGAAGGGAAAAGCGTGCTGGACCTGTGTTGCTACACGGGCGGTTTTTCTGTCCAGGCAAAAGTCCTTGGTAAAGCTGACGACGTCACTGGAGTCGATCTTGACGAAGAGCCGTTGAAGCTGGCACGCGAAAACGCAAACCTCAATCAGGCTCGAGCGAAATTTGTGCAGGCCGATGCGTTCAATTACATGCGTGAAATGCTGCGAAACGGAAAACAGTACGACGTCGTAGTTCTCGATCCGCCGAAGCTGATCCGTACGCGAGTGGAGATTGAAGAGGGAACTCGCAAGCACTTCGCGATGAATCGGCTGGCGATGCGACTGGTCAAACCCGGCGGCTTGCTTCTGAGCTGCACGTGTGCCGGGTTATTGCCTGAATCGGAATTCCTGCAGTTGCTGGTTTCGGCATCGAAGTCGCAGGGGGAAGATCTTGATCCGCATGGTTCGAGCAAGATCATCAGTCAATCAAGGACTCTTCAAATCATCGCCCGCACCGGTGCTGCGCCGGATCATCCGGTGATTTCGACGTGCATGGAAACGGATTATTTGAAAGCCGTTTGGATGATCGTGAATTGATCCCAGGCGAGCGGTGCGGCGTCAGCCCACCGGTACGTTGCGATTCCGGAACAGTTTCAATGCGCAAGAAACGCAATGTACCGGCAAGCTGACGCATGCCGCTCGCCAACTCACGAATCACTAATCCGGCAAATCCTTACCACGTGTTTCCGGGCCGAACCAAACGATCACCACACCGATCAGATAAATCGCTGCCAGCGCGGAACCGGCTTTCGGAAGATTGCCATCGAAGTACGCCTTCAGATTGGCGGTCTGTAAACCACCAATCGCAGCGATGACTCGACCAAAGTTGAACGCAAATCCCTGGCCTGTTGCACGCACAGCGGTTGGAAACAGTTCCGGAAAGTAAAGCGGGAAGAAGCCGTAAAAACTCGCCGTCACGCCACCGGCAAGCACAGCAGCAATCAGGAAGCTCGTATTGAAAGCGGTATGCCCCTGATAAAAATAGACGGCTGCACCAACTGAACCAAGACACAGCAAAGCATAGGTGATGCGTCGTCCGAATTTCCCTGCTGCCAGTGCGGCCAAAATTGTGCCGATGATCGCACCAATTGCCAGAGCCGCCTGAGTTTTCTCCTTCGCGTAGTGTTTAACGGCGACGACGACCGTTCCGTCGTCCAGGGTCTTTCCTTCAACATTCGGCTGCAGGCTGTCGGCCCAGCCAGGAGCCCATTGAATCGATCCCCATGTTCCCAGCAGAGCGACACCCGCAAGACTTGCTCCAAAGAGCATTCTTCCAATCACGCGATTCTTTTGTTCTGCAGCAACCTGACCGGTCGCGATCGTGCGTGTCAGGAATTGGCGTACCGGATAAAGAAACCCGACGAGACATGCAATGAGCCCAATGACGGTCACAAGAATGCGAAGCCACGCCGCTGCGTCGTTTTGCAAAGGCGACCAGACATAAATAATTCCGATCGCAGCCAGGCAACCACCAAGCACTCCAAACAAGTCGACATTGTTCCAGTGCGATGTTTTTCCGCTGTCGCGTTCTTCTTCCCACTTGGCAGATTCCGGAACAAACAGCCGAATGAAGAAAATCAGCAACGCCGGAAACGCACCGCTGATCATCAGAAATCGCCATGCTGAATTCGCCAGTAGATCCTGAGATGATTCCTCTGAGACGCCGATTGTCAGCAACATCGAATGAACGCCGCCGATGAATCCTGTCAGCCCCATACTCAGCATGGCTACCATCAGAAAGCCGACGTTGGATGCCGCACCGATGAGTCCGGCGATGAATGCTCGCGACTTGCCCGGCCAGATTTCATTCACCAATGCTACGCCGAGCGACCATTCGCCGCCCATACCCAGAGATGCGATAAATCGGAGCACTGCGATATGCCATGCTTCCGTGGCAAATCCACAGAGGCCTGTGAAAATTGCGTAAGTGACAATGCTCAGCGACATGGCTCGCACGCGACCAATCTTGTCACCCAGCCAGCCGAACAGCACGCCACCACTGGCAGCACCCACCAAAAATACCGCGATAATCACGCCGAACCAGTCTGCTTCTGAGCCGGCCTGGTCAGTACCTTTTAACAGATCCGCTAATGCTGGTCGCCCGATCAGCGGAAACAGACCCATCTCGAAACCATCAAACATCCAGCCAAGAAGTGCAGCGACAAGAGTTGCATTACGGCCTGTTGTCGAAGCTGCTGCGGTCGAACCTGGTTTTGTCATTGAGGCGGGATTCCACAAAAGGTGGGGAAGTATCTTGATGAATAGACGGAGGCGAGCGGATGGGCGTGAGCCCTCCGTGGGCACGTGGGACTCAACTCGGAGGGCTGACGCCCAACCGCTCGCCGAATTCAGCGCGTGATTCCTTAAGTTCCTGAATTCCTTCTACACAATTGACGCTGGTGAGGCAAATCACCAGCAAAATATCGAGCATTTCAAATTGGCTTTGACCTTTTGAGGTGATGTACTGATAATGGCGTCAAGGAAATCCAATGCAAACCACCTTTCTTTCAATTCCAGTTCGAATCATACGAGGACTACTTGCCGTAGTTTTCGTCGTGAGCAATTGGTTTCACGGTGGTTGCTGTTGCTGGGCTGCGGCATCGTGTGGAATAACGCAGGACGAAGATCGCTGCTGTTCCACCGATGCTATTGAGGGATGTTGCTGCTGTCATCAATCATCTGATGGCGAACTCGCAAACTCAACGTGTTGCTGTTCGGAGACTTCGCAACAGTCGAGTACAGGCTGTCCGGGAGCATGCCATTGTTCCGCATCGCCGCTGACCGAAGGCATCATTGCCGCACCGCACCGCATTCAGCAAAAAAAAGATCAGCAAACGTGGCTGACGGATTTCAATTCCAACCCGCTCCAACGCATTTCCAATTCAATCGTCAGTACGGATCTTCGACTTGGGCCACAGTACCCAGGAGAGCCCTGCGCCCACAATCTCAGGCAGTCGATCCTGTGCGTGTGGAGGAATTAACCACTGTCCGGAACAGATTACTCTTGTGTGTCTCTTGTTTTCGTGAACTTCAGTGGAGATTCCTTCGATGAAAAAGCTTATCAGTGCGTTTGTTTTGTGCCTGGTTGTGGCCCCATTTGCGTATGCTGCGATGCATGTGCAAGGAGCCAATCAGACGTCTGCTTCCTGTTGTGACTGCTGTACCGACTGTGAATGTAGTAACTGCGTTTGCCGTGAACTCGGTTGTGCCTGCGATGTCGGTGGCCCGTGTGCCTGTGACACGGCCTGCTGCGCATCGGGTTCATGCTGTGCGGGCGGCGCTTGCTGCGTGAAGTAACGGCGATTTGTTTCGCAATCGCGATGACATTTTGCGAAGTCGGGGACTGGCGGATTTAGTGCCAGTCCCCGATCTTTTTTATAGCCAGCATTCCGCGATGGAGCCGGCCGTGTGCAGACCGTTTGAACTCCGTCGAGGTCTCAGGCTAATTCGTTTTCGTGGTCTTCATTGCCGCCTTTGCGACGGCGAAGCACTCGCGAATGTCGGCCAGTGGGTTCTTTTCGTTCTCTTCGTATTCCAGCGACAGAGCGCCGTTCGCGGGGAATCCGGCCAACTCCAGCTCGCTGAAGACTTCTGCAACGTTCAGATGTCCCTTGCCAAGAATCACGCCTTTTGTCTTATCCTTCATTTCAGCGAAGTCCTTCAGGTGAATTCCGTACAACCGCCCCTTGAGCAGGCGAATGACTTCCGAAGCATTCTGCCCGGAGCGAATGTAATGTCCCAGATCGGCACAAGCTCCAATTCGCTCGTCGCGGCCTTCGATGACGCGCAGCACATCGATCGCTTTGTTGTAACGATGTCCCGGACCATGATTGTGGATCGCGATTCGGATGTCGAACTCCTTCACCAGTTCATTCAGGCTGTCGAAAGAATCCAGATCAGGGTCCGCTGTAATGCACGGTGTGCCGAGCTTCTTTGCGAATTCGAAGATCTTTCGATTCTCATCAGCATCTTTCGTCAACCGGTTCACTCCATGGCCGGAAACAGACATACCAAGATCGGCGACTTTCTTTTTTGTCGCAGCAATTTCTTCGTCAGATGCGTTTGTAGGCAGCATGCCGCTATAGAACTCGACCTGTTCGAAGCCCATGTCGCTGGCATGTTTCAGAGCCTCGTCAAGCTTGTAGCCGCGTAACGAATACAGCTGTATCCCGAGTTTTGGCCCGGTTGCTTCGGCAGCATACGCCAAACGCGGCAACGCGCCACATGCGGCTCCGACCGCGATGAGGGACGTTGTCTTGAGAAAACTGCGTCGAGTTTGTAGAGACATCAATTGCTCCAGGTAAAATCGTGGGGGAGGCGGGAAGAACGATGGCTCATCATCTTACTGATCAGATGTGCCAACGACAATCAGAAAGGTCACCGCGAGCCTATTGCTCCAATTCCACAACCGCCATCGTGTGAATATCAAGTTGTGGCACGGTGGCGGAGACACCATTTGCCGTTCGAGTGACTGGCAATTCGATTCCATCCGGCTGTTGTGTCACTCGTTTCACTTTGTATCGGGCATCGATTGTGATTTGTATGTTGTGGATCGGGACGGTTTCTTCCCGCAGTGGAACGTCGTCGATCGGTAATGCGTGGTGAGCGGTCGTGTTCAGGTCATTGTAGAGATGCACGATCAAGCGATCGCCCTCATCGCGAGTCTGGCGCATCACAGGACTGTGAACGCACATCGGTGCGGTGACCTGAATCGGCGGCGATTCGTTGGCGGCCCATGTAATGGCATGCTTCATTGCTAATCGCTGATAGGGATACGCATAAAGATAATATCCGGCGTCCAGCCCGGCTGCGAAATACACTACCCGGCCTTTTCCATAATCACGGGTGACGACTGCCGGAAACTCCGTGGCATCAGCTGACGATTTGATGCGCAGCGTGGCTGGTCGATTTTGGTCAGACGCCTGTGATGCCACTCGGACTGCCGGGCCCTTGAACGTCACTGGCTGATCATTCACGTAGGTTCGCATCTTGCCCTGATTGAGCCACGAATGCGGGTCTTGTCGAAAATCAAAGACGTTTTTGCGCTTCTCCCAGTAGTCGGGGCCGATGGCCTGAGCAAAATTCACATCGAGCTGTTGTGCCTGATCCGCAGCCGTCGTCAACAGACCTTTGTAATCGACGCCGAAAACGTCTGCCAATGCGAAGTTGTTTCGAGGCGTTCCGAATTCATCGAACAGCGACGTGTCCAGACTGGCGACGAGTCCTCCGCCATTCGAAACGAATTCCTTTAACGCCGCGACTTGCCGATCGTCGAGACATGCGGTGTTGGCAAGCACAAGGACTTTGTATCGCGACAAATCTTCGGTGGTCAGATTCCAGTCGTTGATCACGGTCAGCGGCAGATGTTCTTCCACGGCAGCTCGAAATGTTCCGAACACGCTGGCGAGATACCGTTCTTCCACTTGCCCTGCCGATCGTCCGTAGAAGTTGCGAGTGTTGTCGCTCATGTCCAGAGCGGCCCATGGTTAAGGCTGCTTGCGGATCAGCCATTCCTTGCGGCGCTGCAGTTCGTCCATGCACGCATACAGTTCCTGCTGCAGATGCTCAGGCTGGATTACGGCAATGCTCGGACTGGCTCCATACGTCGCTGCCAGCAACATGCGTCGCTGGATTTCGGACGGCGGAAAACTGTCTTTGCCATAGGGATTGCCGTGACTCAAAATGTACGGTTCGCTGAACGCGACTCGATGATTCGTACACGCCCAGATGTACGCATTCGCAAAAGCCGGCACGATGGTCGTGCCGCGATTGGATTCGTCGAGCCAGAATTCCTGATCCGGCGCGTCGAGCAACAGATTCATCCGCGAAGGCATGTTACGAGGAATGCTGAGGAAGTGTCCGAATCGACCGGCATTGGTTGTCCATGTGACCAATGCGACGTCGGGCTTAATGCCTTTGAGTCGGTTTTGCATGCGACGCACAAGATCTTCCATGCGGCGATCGGCCCAGTGCTGATACTTGCGAAATGCCAGGTCGTTGAGATCCGTGTTGGGGATTTCAGCTCCGGTTTCGTTGCGATAGTTCCTGCGACAATGTTCGCAGTAACACACGCCGCCATAATGCAAGCCGTCGAAGCTGAAGGCATCGACATTGGGAAACTTCGCCAGAATTTCTGCCAGCACAGCAATGAAGAAATCTCCATACGGACCAAGCAGACACAACATACCGCCATGCGGAAACTGGACCATGTCCGTTTGAGGAATCTCCGTAGTGTTCGTGGCGATGCGTCGCCAGTCCGGATGGAGTTCATAAGCTTCAGCCTGCAGACACGGTGGATAGACGCCCAGAATTCGCACACCCAGCCGCTTGTATTCCGCGATGTCTTTTTCTAAGCGGTCGGTTGGGACGTGCGGACTACGACGTTTCAATAGCTTGCTGTCGTAGTAGGCGTAGAACGGATCAACGAATCCCATTTCGCTGATAGCGACTCCGTGCGCCGCAGCTTCAGCTCGCTGTTCGGTGTTCATGACCGACAGCGTGTAGCCGCAGCCGAGCGTATCCTGTAGCCAGTCCGGGACAGCAATTTGTTGAAACGGTTCTTTATCAAACGGCTGAGCCAGGATTGCACGATCCCAAATTTTGTCTGACGTTTGCGCGGCGACGCAGGCAGGCAGAATGGCGATCAGAAATGACACGAATTCATAAAGTACTGTGGTCACGGACTACCTCAAGTATAGGCCACTCACGTTGTTCGCTGCCCGAAAGATGCGCGCACCGTGCGAGCATGATTTCGAGTACCGCTCTAAATGGCGTTTCAGTCTTGAGTCGGCGTTTCTACTTTATATTTGAGCACGAGACCTTATTCCATCACGTCTGTTCACGATTGTCGATGCCGTTCGCTTTGAACCTGTCCAGAATCAGACTTAGATCCCGATACCAGAAAGTTCGCAGCGCAGAATTTGCCCGTCGGCGGAGCGACGGGGGTTCAGTACACCCGGCG
>JANOZG010001013.1:0-16703 GCA_031429275.1 Planctomycetota bacterium | reverse complement strand
GTTTCTTCGGCAGTCGTGAGTTTCCAGTGGCTGCAGCTGGGTTCATTGTTTTCGTGTGTACAACACTATCGGAGATATTTTCGGACGCTGACGCCATGATATTCTTCGGAGTGAGTCTGACATTGTCGTTGATGTTGCTTTTTGTCGCCGCTCGCTCGGCGTTCATCAGCGATGCTGACCCATGTGGATTTCCTCGCTTCTCCATCTGGCTGGTGAATTCGGGCTGCCTGCTTGTTGGGTGCATCTCCGTGACAGCCTCTGTACTATCTGCGTTGCAACCTGATCCCGGACCAGAACGCTATCGGAATCGAGAGGTCGTTCTCGGGCCAGAAGGTGACGCATGGTTGCGGAGCACGAATTCGTGGGATCTCAAGTCTATTGAAGTCGCAAAGCTGATACCTCAGGAATCTGCACGAGCGACGCTTCAGCCTGCATCTCCAGACTGGAAGCCTCTTCGGAGTTGGGACACGATGGGCGAATCTCAAGTCCCGAATTTACTATCCCTCAGGTTCCCTGTCGTTGGCACACTTGTGCTCAACGCACCTGTGCAGCGAGTCTGGCTGTTCGATGCGAGATCGCAGGAAGTGCTGACTTATGACATCTCGCTCGGCTTGAAGAAGCGTGTGGAGCGGCTCTCACGCTTGCGTGTCGATAACGCGGCGCTCGGATCACTGGCAGTTGGCACATGGCAGAACGGTAATGCGCAGAATCAAGGCTCCGTTTCCACCGGGGCCGTCAAACCAGGAGCGATATTCCCGACAGAGAAGGGATTGTTCTATCTTCCGGTCGATGGGCAATCCATCAGGCTGATCTACAAGACTTCGCCCACGCAGCCGGTGATTTCAGCCCAATACGGATCCAAAATGGGCGACGCAACAATGGACGTCGCGCTCCGGCTGGCGGATCGAATCGTGTTGATCTGGAGCGGTGATGTCATTTCAAGGACTGAGAACACCATCGAACTGGGTGACTTCGGCGGCTACGGCGCGGTTCATGCTTTGGAAATTCCGCTGCCAGCAACAATCAAAGCGTCGGAGCCCGTGAGAATCGCTCTGCACCCTGAGAACATTGGTGAAATCGTCGCGGTGACTTCGAAATTTGACCAAATAACCCTGAATCAATCACAGCGATGGTACCGGTTCGATGCTGCCGGCAAGATCCTTGAAGAGCATGCTTACAATGAATTGCTTTTCCAAAACGTTCAGGTCAATGACATTAATCTGGCCGCTGTCATCCCTCCGGGAATCTTTGGGTTGGTGGTGTGTATTGATTCGTTAACAAGCAATCCTCCCACCGTGATTCCAGCGATCATCAACACCATCCGCAATGAACCGCTTGAAGCCCTGTCGTTCGTGCTGCTTGTGGCCGTGCAGTCATTCATTGGAGTCCTCCTGGCCGTCTGGGCTGTTCGGCGGCGGAATGTCAGCCAGGCAATTCGCAAACGCTTGTACATCGCTGCTGCGTTGTTTGGTCCCATGGCGGCTCTGGGAATCCTGACGGTTTATCCCAGGATCGCGATGGAACGTTGCAGCAGTTGCCATGCTCTGACACCCGTCACGTCGAACAAGTGTCACCACTGCCATGAGTCTCTGGACGAAGTTGGTCGCACCGGCATCGAAGTATTTGAGCACGATAAACCGACAGTCGAATCAACTCTGGCTACTGCATTGTGATCAGTAAGGCGAGCAGTCATATTTTTGGGTTTCGCCGCCATAACGTTCGAGCCACTGGCAGTAACACGTACAGCATGATCGCAGGTCCGAGTCCTGTCAGACAGATTCCCACTGGACCGGGAGGTGGAAAAAGCACAAACGCATCCATGTCTTTCCCGCGAGGGTTCTGAGCGAATGAGTCAAACAACGGCGGGCATCGAGCCACCAGCCACGAGTCGATCTGAGTTTGACTGAAGATGACAGGAAATTGTCGCAGAACATCCGGATAGAAAACGCCTCCATCTGGAAAGCAGGAGGAAAATGTATAGTCACCGTAGCCACAATAGACGGGAAAAAACAGCACCAGTGGAGCGATCCCAAGGCAGACCGACCACAGCAATCGTCCGCCACTCCGCAACCACGGAGCAGCGACGAGAAGCACGACACCGCTCAGCCAAACGAATTCGAACAGAAGCGTCATCCAATACCGCTTTGATCTCGTCAGATATGCATCGAACATCTGCTCCGCTCTGCGAACATATTGCACTCGTTCCGGGGCCGTTTCTTCGATGTGTTTCAGTCGAGCCTCCAGCATTGCTTCGACCAACCGTGCCACATCGTCCGATGTCCCTTCATGCATTGCCCACGATTGAAGGGCTCTTTCGTGAATCGGAGTCAACAGCGCTGCCTGCTTCTTCGTGTTCAGGAGTTGAACGACTTTCGGAAGTTCTACTGCCGCATCGCTGAGTCGAACGCGGTAATACATTTCCCCGCAATATCCTGCAATGGAATAGTATGCCCAGTCGCCTCTGACGGCATCCGGCCCTGCCATCCAGCCTGGATCGCCGATCGAACCACTGACATCAACCCCACAGAGAACATACCAGAACTCTAGTACAGTCCCTGTCCGAATTGCGGCCCGGCTTTCGGAGTTTTGCAGGATCTTAAGTCCCAGCAGCAGGATTACGATGGAAACAGCAAGTAGTTTATGCCAGAGTTTCATCGTAGAATTCCTTGCCGTCGTCTCAACGTTGAATCTTCAAAACGTATGAGTCACCAGCGTAAGTTTCTTGTCTGGTAATCTTCGGAAAATACCTGAGCGTTGATGTCGAATCGTTCCTCGGATTCCGTTCCACTCATTTTCGCACGAACAGAAACGGCAAAACTCGATGCAGCCCACTCGTGTGATTTGGATCTTTACCTGTTGTCTTGTCTGGCTCGGCCAAAGTTGCGATGCTGAAGCCGCTGACGAAGCTGTGACGATTTATCCGACGTATGGTTATCAAAAGGACGGCCAATGGTTGATTCCAATGCGGCTTTGGGTCCACGAACGTCGAACTGTTGCCGAGCTGGGGGCGAAGAAACTTGCTGCTGAGATCAGTGATGCTTCACCTCGAGAGATCTTGAACTTCCGCAGCCGAATCGTGAATTTTCTCGCGGACAGTGAGTCGCGGGAAGAGGTGCATCTTGAGTTCGACCGCGATCCCGATCAACAACAAATTCAACTGAAGGACTCCGACAATCATGTTCTGAGGAGCGATCTCAACGGCCTTATCGAAGGCCAGATCACGTTGACGCAGGAACGCGCTGAAGCTCTGCTTGAGGCGCAGGAATCGTCCAATGGATGGTTGTCGATCAGCGTCACTTCGAAAGGCCATATCGGCAAAGGACGCGTCCAACTCATTGAACCAGAAGGCCTTTCCGTGATCTCTGATATCGACGACACAATTAAAGTCACGGAAATCCCGGCCGGACCCGAAGTCATCGTGCGAAATACGCTGCTGCGAGACTACAAAGCGGCACCTGGCATGGCGGCAAAATACAATGAATGGTCTGGTGCTGCGTTTCACTACGTATCCGGTGGTCCATGGCAAATGTATGACCCTTTATTTGAGTTTCTGATCAATGCCGAACAGGGATTTCCCGAAGGCTCGTTTCACATGAAAAGCGTGCCCAGGAATCTCTTCAGCACATCATCATGGAAAGAACTCAAACAATTAATCACGAACAGTGAGCACACATACGATCACAAAGTCGCCGAGATTACTTTGCTGATGCAGCGATTTCCTCAACGCCAGTTTATTCTGGTCGGTGACTCCGGTGAGAAAGATCCAGAAGTGTATCGTGCAGTGCAAGAGAAATTCCGGCAGCAGGTCCGAGAGATCTGGATTCGTGACATCGTCAATGATCGGGACAAAAATCCCAGTCGAATGGCAATGATGAATGTGATTCCTGCCACAACTATCAAGCGGGGTGTCTCGGAATTCGATTCCGAACAACCTGCTCCACCGAAATAAGCAACTGCGATTCTAACGATGCCCAAAGTTTCAAAAACACTGCTCTTCGCAGAGAATCCGTAAACCGCTGCATGCCGCCCGCGAGTGACTCGCCACACTGTGATTCCTGCCCGCTCCATTCACTGAGAATTACAAAGCTCAGTTGAAGAAACCCAGCGTTTTCGTAGATTTATCCAGACGCAATCACGCAGCTTGTAAGCTATACTTGGAAGCGTAACACTCACCCCCATCCGTCGTTGGCATCATTTTCCCACCTCTGCCAGCGTCTTGTGCTGTACGGAACCAACTCAGCTTGGTTAAGGACCATGAATTCTTCCTTTCGCTGTGCATCATGCAACTTTCGATTTCGCGTCGAGGACAAATTCCTGGGGCGCAAGATCCGTTGCCCGAATCCACAATGCAAACAGCCGATGCTGCTCGACCCCGCCGCAATTCTGAATGAAGCGCCACGCCCAACAGCGAATTCAACACCGCAGGCAAAAGTCGCTCCGGCGTCTCAAAGACCGCGCGCAACAGAACCCGTCGGCAATCCGTCGCGTGCCAAACTCAGCGTACGTGGGGCCACGACAGACAATATTGCTGCACCAACAACGAAACCTTCAGGGACTGAGCGTGCTTTGCAACGCACTGCGGCGAATGCGTCTTCCAGCCGGCCTGCGCGTCGAGCGGCGCTTCCGTCTGATCGATACGTCGCCCGAAGTTCAATGGCACCGCTACTCGTCACTCTTGCGGCCACACTGGTGTTCGGTGGGATTGGTCTCGGCATCTACTCGATGTGGAACCCGACAGAAGACTCTACGATAGTTCGAGCGAATCACGATCCGATCGCAGGTGAAGACGAGAATCCCGCTGCATCAACGCCCAACGTTGTGGCCCGGAACGCAGCATCACTCTCCGTCGCGAAACCTACGTCGGCGATAGTAAACGCTGAGCTACAAAGACAAGCTCTTCGAACGCAGAAGCTCGAAGAAAAAGTCCTGCCGTTTCTAAAGACGCACTGTGCTGACTGTCATAATCCAGAGTCACAGGAGGGCGGCGTCATCGTCAACGGACTTGCATCCGTTGATCAGCTGCTAAAAGATCGCAAGACCTGGGAGAAAGTTTATCGCATGATCAACGCCGGCGCGATGCCGCCGTCGGATTACGATGCGCAGCCGTCCGAAGCGGATCGCAAAGCAGTAGCCGAAATCTTTTACGATGAACTTTACAACTTTGACTGCACGCAGATTCATCACGCCGGCCGTGCGACGCTGCATCGTTTGAATCGAGCCGAATACAACAACACGATTCATGATCTGTTTGGAATCAACCTGACACCTGCAGACGATTTTCCTCAGGACGATGTCGGTGAAGGATTCGATAACATCGGAGATGTGTTAAGCATTCCGCCGCTCCTGATGGAGAAATATCTGGATGCCGCGGAAACCATTGCCGCAGCCGTGATCGATACACGGGATTTCTCCAAAGGTTCGTCGCAGACCTTCAATGCCGACAAAACAGAATCAACGGCAGGCGGAGATCCGGATGATGAAGGCTTCCGCATGCTGGGATCTACAGGATCAGTGTCGGCAACCGTGTCCGCATCGTCCGAAGGCAAATACAAGATTCGAATTCGCGCTCTCGCGACGCAGGCAGGCGACGAAGACGCAAAAATGGCATTGCAAATCGACGGCCAAAACGTCACTGAATTCGAAGTCAAGGGACATCGTAAACCGGATTGGTTCGAACATGACGTCATGCTGACTGCCGGCAGCCACAAAATCGGTGGCGCTTTCATCAATGACTTTTACGATCCAGAAGCCAAAGACAAACGGCGCCGAGACCGAAACCTTGCGGTAGGAACAATTGAAGTCACTGGCCCGGAAGGTGGCGGAGAACCAGCCTGGCATGAAACACATCGTCGTTTCGTGACAGCCCGCCCATCGGGCAGCGTGACAGTCAAAGAAGCAGCTTCTCAGGTTCTGCGACCAGTTCTGTACCGCGTTTTTCGTCGTCCTGTCGCCGATGCAGAAGTCGCGCGATTTGCGGAACTGGTCGATCGCAATGTGACAGAGTTCAAAGAGACTTACGACTACGGGCTCTTTGTCGCACTGCAGGCCGCATTAGTATCGCCCGACTTTCTGTTTCGAAAAGAAGCCGATCCGGAAGGCAACGCGACAGAACGCAAGCTCAACGAATACGAAGTCGCATCGCGACTGTCGTATTTTCTGTGGAGCAGCATGCCTGACGAAGAACTGTTGAAACTGGCGGAAAACAAACGCCTGTTTGACCCCGCTATTATGCAGGCTCAAATTGAACGCATGTTGCATGATGATAAAGCCACAGCACTCAGCACAAACTTTGCGTCACAGTGGCTGAACCTTCGCAACCTCACCGACGTACAGCCGAACCCCGAAGTGTTTCCGGATTTTGATGATGCTCTGCGAAAAGCGATGCGTCAGGAAACAGAAATGCTGTTCAACACGATCGTGAAAGAGAATCGCAGCATCGATGACTTCCTGAACGCGGACTTTACGTTTCTGAACGAGCGGCTTGCGAAACATTATGGCATCTCGGGAGTTTCCGGCGATCAGTTTGTGCGTGTCTCTCTGGAAGGCACAAAACGTTCGGGGGTCTTGACTCAGGCCAGCATCCTGACGCTTACGTCGAATCCCGGTCGCACCAGTCCCGTAAAACGTGGCAAGTGGATTCTGGAAAACATTCTTGGCGAAGTGCCTCCACCGCCGCCACCGGGTGTCCCACCACTGGAAGAAGCAGCCAAAGACACGGCGAATCTCAGCCTGCGCGAACGGCTGGAAATACATCGCAAAGATCCAGGCTGCGCGTCGTGTCACAAGACGATGGACCCGCTTGGAATGGGACTGGAAAACTTTGATGCCATCGGCCATTGGCGCGATAAAGAGGGTGAACGTGACGTCGATTCCAGTGGTGAATTACCGGGCGGAGTAAAGTTTTCCGGGCCAATTGAGCTGATTGGCATTATTCGAAGCCGCCAGGAACAATTCCACCGTGCGTTTGCTGAACGCCTTTTAACCTATGCATTAGGCCGCGGCCTTGAGTACTATGACAAGTGTGCGGTTGATCAGGCTCTTGTCTTGATGAAACAGCGTGGAAATCGCTTTTCTGCTCTTGTTGAAGGAATCGTGGTATCCGATCCTTTTATGAAGAGAAGTCGCACCAGAGAATTGGAACCGGTGAAGTAGGAATTTCAGACGTAGGACGGGTCTCCTGCCCCGTCCAGTTTATGTTCGTGTCAGGACGGGTCTGAAGACCCGTCCTACGTAGAAAAAGAGGAACTTAAAATGAGTCGCTCCATCCTCAGCAAACTTCATCGTCGCTCCATCCTGCGTGGAGTTGGAGCAGGTCTGGCACTTCCGCTGCTGGAATCCATGAAACTGCCAGGCGTATTGGCGGCAACCACGGCGGCACCAACGGCACCTGTGCGTATGGCGTGCATCTTCGTCGCCAACGGTGCCATCATGGATCAGTGGAAACCAACCGGGGAAGGCAAAGACTACCAACTGTCTCCAACGCTCGAACCACTCGCGGCTTTTCGCGAAGACATGAACGTGTTCAGCGGCCTGACGCAGCATCACGCTCGAGCCAACGGCGACGGCGGAGGCGATCATGCTCGCAATGCCAGCGCATATTTGACGGGTGCTCAGCCACGCAAAACTTCCGGCGCGGACATCACTGTTGGGCAATCGATTGATCAAGCGGTCGCGGAAAGAATTGGCTCCCAGACTCGCCTGCCGTCGATTGAACTCGGTATCGATCGCGGTCGTAACGCCGGTAACTGCGACTCCGGTTACAGTTGCGCGTACTCGTCTAACATTTCGTGGAAGACTGCAACCACACCATCATCAAAAGAGGTCAACCCTCGGTCAGCCTTTGAACGCCTGTTCGGCAATCCGCAAACGGCCGCCGATATGGAACGTCGTCTGCGGAATCGACGCAGCATTCTGGACTTCGTCAGCGAAGACGCAAAACGCGTTCGACAGGCCGTCAGCGGTGCAGATCAACGCAAGCTGGACGAATACTTCGAAAGTATTCGCGACATCGAAGCACGCATCGCCCGTGCAAGCAGCACCCCAAGAGAGATCCCGGAACTAAATCTTCCGGATGGTGTTCCGTCTGATCTGAAAGAACACATTCAACTGATGTTCGACATTCTGCTGGTTGCGTTCCAGACCGATTCTACTCGTGTCGCCACGCTGATGCTTGCGGACGCTGGCAGCAATCGAACATATCCGGATGTTGATGTGCGTGACGGGCACCACGAATTGTCTCATCATCAAAACGACAAAGACAAGATGGAAAAGATCGCCCGCATCGATCGCTACCTCGTTGAACGCTTTGCCGGCTTCCTTGAAAAACTGAAATCGACCCAGGAAGGCGATTCCAATCTGCTCAACAACAGCATGATTCTGTACGGCAGTGCAATTGCTGACGGGAATCGCCACTCACACGATGACCTGCCGATCATACTGGCTGGCAACGGCGGTGGGACCATTCAGACGGGCCGATACGTACAGCATCCGAATGAAACGCCGCTCAACAATTTGTTTGTGGCGATGGCCGACCGTATGGGAGCGAAGCTGGATAAGCACGGCGACAGCAAAGGCGTGCTGGATTTGAGTTGAACGGCTTAGATCGGACGACCAGCAGCGATAGTCTGCATTTGCAAGTGGTCGATCAAACGAATTGGAAAGACAGGAATAATGCAAACACCTTTTCCAGGCATGGATCCATATCTCGAACATCCAATTCTGTGGACCGGCGTGCATAGCGGACTGATTAATGCGATCCGTGGGCAAATCGCACCCGGTCTGCTACCCCGCTACATTGCATCGGTTGAAGAACGTGTAATGATCGATGTTCCTCGACGGCAACGTATCCCGGATCTGTGGATTCAAAAGACCCAACGCAATTCAGCGACGTATTCCGCAACAGCACCAGCAACTGCGGTCGCCGACGTTGACCTGGAAGAACCACTGGTCATGGAAATCTCCAGCGATCCGGTCCGCGAACATTACATTGAAATCCTCGACCGTTATCAGGATCTGAAAGTCGTCACGGTCATCGAAGTTCTCAGTCCCATCAACAAGACTCCGGGGCCGGGACGCGACGAATACCTGCGCAAGAAGCATTCGACACTGGAAAGCTCAACGCATCTGGTAGAGATAGATTTGCTGCGGCTCGGGACTCGCACGATCGACTTTTCAACCGAGCAGCTCGAAGCTATTGGCCCGTTCGACTATCTGGTCACAGTCAATCGATTCCAGCCAGGCAGAACGCAATACGAAATCATCCCGCGTCAATTGCGGAATCGGCTTCCAAAATTCGGCATCCCGCTCGTTCCGCCCGATGCAGATGTTGCTCTGGATCTTCAAGCGGCGTTTGAGCAGGTCTACAAGGACGGCAGCTACATGCTTCGCGTCCACTACGAACGCCCATGCAGTCCCGCGATTCATGACGAAGACCAGCGCTGGGCCGATGAGCGATGGCTCACGTATCGAAAGTCGCATCCAGAGCTGTTTGGCGATGCGATTGCCAGCACATAAGCTGAGATACTGCGGATAAAAAAGATCCGGTCGCCAGGTTGTCTCGGAAAGCCGATCTTCTCCGGCGGCTTAATCAAATTCATTTCTCGCCTGGTTGCATCTGACTGGCCCAAACAATACTGTCAGCGTGCAGACGAAAGGCTTCATCTGCTTCGATACCCAGATTATCTGTCAGCCGATCGATAGTGTCCCAGTCGCCATTCTCCATGGCGACAGCAAGGTCAACAATGGAACGAAATGGTGAGTCGAGCCCTAGTAGAGCCAGACGAACGTTTTCGGGAACACTTAATTCGCTCACGATATCGCTCATTGGCTGGTCGAGCATGGCATCCAGCAGCGAAAACATCCCGGCGATAAAACACTCAGACGACACCGACTTGTCGAACAACTTCTCAGAGACCAGTTCATTGAAACGCGCTCGAATCAGAGATGTGTTCATTAGCTCTGTAGGCTTTTGGCCAGCTAGTCCATGCACGGCAATGTCGGCTGTCATTCGAATCTCCGGCAGCTGGGACTCATTGGTGCAGGTACTGACTCCGCGAAAAACGGCAGTCGCTATCGCTTCAAACATGTTTGATATGAGCGAAGACGAACTCACCGAGGCTGAGATACGCGACGCTTTGGGCGAAATCGTCAACATGGTCGGCGGAAATCTGAAAGGTATCGTTGAGGGTGAATCCAGCCTTTCATTGCCTTGTGTCTGCATTTCTGCGGGCTCCGCGCCATTCGACAGCAGTTTCGTCGGCCTGACGGTATCGAACCGCTGTCAGGGGGATCCTCTGATTGTTCGTTTGCTGGATCGAGGCGTTTCTGTGGTCACGTAACTTTACGTGAACGGACTGGGGAGAGCCACAGGGCATTGTTTCATCCAAACCAGCGGCTAGCGCCCTGCCGCTTACATCTGTGTTTCTAAAACCTACACTCATAAAAACTGTACAAGGGTCATACCAATGAAAGTTCTCGTCGTTGATGACAACAAAGCTATGCAAATGATCGTTATCCGAACACTGAAGCAGGCAGGAATCAACAACCTGACGACAATCGAAGCTGCCAGCGGCGTCGAAGGTCTTGCGATGGTTCCTGATCATAAACCACATGCAATCCTGTCAGACTGGGATATGCCGGAAATGAAGGGCATTGACTTCCTGAAAAAACTTCGGGAAGCCGGCAACGAAACTCTGTTCGGATTCGTTACCTCGGAATGCAGCACGGAGGTAAAAAAAGAAGCTGAAGACGCAGGTGCGAAATTCTTCATCGTCAAGCCATTCACTCCGAACTCCTTTGAGGCCGCACTGGCCCCTGTCCTTGCCAACTAGTTTTCATGGTGTTTTCACAATCCTGATGAGGTGCAATATGTGTAGCAATCCACTGCCAACATTGACAACGATTAAAAAAATGATGCAGTGTCTTCTGGGAAACCAGGTTGAGGCCAGTAACTAGGCTCCCGGGCCGGATCTGACAAAGCCACATGTTGTTGCCAGCTATGTGAATGACGCAAACGAAGTTCAGCGAATACTCGTCTGCGAACTTGGTCTGGCCAATTCAATGGGGGCGGCGATGTCGATGATTCCAGCAGGGGTCGCAAACGATGCAACCAAGGTCGGAATCGTTGCAGAGAATATTGAAGCCAATCTTGGCGAAGTGTTGAACATCTGTGTCAACCTTTTCACCGAGAATTCAACCAACCGACTGACCTTCAGCAACCTGAAAGTCTGCAATCCAGAAAATCCCGCGCCGGCTGTGAAGGAGTCCGTCAAGTACTCCCTCAACATTCCCCGATACAGCGGCGGAAAATTACCCGCGGACAGCGTCTAATAATTCACAGGCTGCGTCGCTCGCAGATACGCGAACAGGTCCCTGATCTGCTGTTCATTCAGCAGCTTCAGGGCACCCTCCGGCATGACCGATTGAGGCATGACACGCATCTCATCAATGTCGTCTTTCTTCAAGATCATGTTCTGCCCATCAACGCCACGCAGGATCACAATCTGGTTGTCTTTGTCGGCAGGGAAACCGTTGAGAACTCTGCCGTCGTTTGTCACAACGACGTAGTTTTCAAAACCCTCCCGAATTTCCAGACTGGGGTTCACGACGCTGATTAGCATGCGTTCCAGGTTGTCTCGAGCGAACGGAGTCAGATCCGGGCCGATGCGGCCGCCTTCATCAAACAGCAGATGACAACGACCGCAGTTTTGCATGAAAAGCTTCTTGCCGGTTCGAGGATTTCCAGAACCCGCACCAAGAACTGTTTGCAGCCGAGAAATCTCCCCCTGCACCTGAGCAGGCGACAGACCTGCGATTTCTCCCCAATGCGTTTTGACCGCTGCGCTGATCAAATCATCCCCGTGCATCAGCATCTTCCGAATCGCCGAGTTCGTTATCTTTTCTTTGTCGATTGTCCCGGCGTCGATAGCGGACAGCAGCGTCTTCGACCACGCCGCGCGGCTCACCAGCAGTGCTTCTGCAGCCAGCTGGGCGTCTTCGGAAAGAGCCGAAAAGCGAGATGTGACGTTAGGGGCGATGTCAGCTTCATCGAAGTTTTGCAACGCACCAAATGCTGTGGCCAGAACAGACGAATTCTGTTCATTCCGAACGACATTCAAGAGCACGCCCCGCAGTTCGTCCGTTTTGACCTGACCGCAGATTTCGATCAACTGGCTGCGCACATCTGGCGGAGCTTTCGCATCCTCAATCGTCTTGATTGCCTCAGCGACCGCATCCGGCTGGGCTTGTCGAAAACGCAGCGCCAGCGAACCACCGCCACTTTTTGCCAGGGCCGCGACCAGTTGCTCGGGAATTCCGGCCAGACTTCGACCCTGGAACGCTTCTTCAAATCCTTTGAGCAGCCGATCGACACTAGACTTTTCGGGAGCGGCGTTCAATAGAGCTGCGGCATTCAACAGATCATTTCGAGTCCCCGCCAGCGCATATCGTTTCATAAGTCGTTCGGCAAGCACATCGGCAACAAGCGGTCGCTTCCATGTCGTGGGATCGGCGAGAAGCTGCTGTAAAATGCTCTCGACTGTCGCACGGCCTGTCTGAGATTCAATCGCCCACCAGATCAACAGTGGCTGGTGAATATCAGCTGCATCTTCGTCGTAATGGAGTAACTCGCGAATGATTGGCAGCGCAAGTTCGGGCGACAAGCGTCGAGCAGAAGACGCCATCTGCTTCCGCACTTCGATATAAGCTTCTTTGCTGGCCGTCTGCGCGATGGCCGCAGCGACACCCGCAGACACGGATTTTGGATCGCAGATCAATCGTACGGTCCATGCCCGGACAAGAGGTTCGTTGTGATCGAGCAGCTTGATGGCGACATCGTCTGTAAATCCTCCACAGGCATTGAGTGCCCACAGCCGTTCAAGGGATGATTGGCCAGTGGTGGCGGTGAGCTCGGTTTCGAGTTGTGTGATCGCAGCTTTATCTTTGCGATCGCCGAGAAGTCGAATGGCCGTTTGGCGATGCTGCTTTGCAGGATCGTCGAGGAGTTTGATGAGGTCGGTGGTTGATGCGAGAGCGAGATTCATTTGTACCGGGGGGCTAACGCCGCCCCGCTCGCCATTATGAGTCAGTTTGTAGATTCGACCATTGGTTTTATCGACTCGGCCTGCGTAGTGGCTGCTGTGATCGATGCGTTGTTCGTACATGTCGGCAACGTAGATATCACCGTCCGGGCCAGTTTTGATATCAACCGGACGAAACCAGGGGTCATCCGTTTTCAGGACGCGTTCGATATCTTCGGTTTCGAAAGACGACTGATAGGGTTTGAAGTTACTAAGCACAACTTGTCCCTGCAGCGGTTCGATGCCAAATAACTGTCCTCGAAATCGCTGCGGCAATTTGTTCTCTTCGTAGATGATAAAATTGTGCGTAAATCGCGCGACGCTGTGATGCTTGATGTTTTCGAAGAAGCCGAAGGAATACGGATTTGACAGCGGACCGTGCTTACCAAAGCCTTTGCGATAATAACCACCCTGCACATAATGAAAACCACGAGTATCGCCGCCATTGTGGCCGGAGTAGATTCGGCCCTTGGAATCGATCTCACAACCAAACGTGTTGCCTCCGCCTTCTGCGAAGATTTCGTAGATGTGATGCTCTGGATGATAACGCCAAATAAGCTGGCCAAGTGATCGCACAGGCGGCTCTTTGCTGCCGGGATTTTTGACAACGCCTGTGACGGTGCTTCCCTGCCCGCCGTACAACCAACCGTCAGGACCGAAGCGAAGACTATTGATGACGGAATGCGAATCTTCGATGCCGAATCCTTCGAGTAGCAGTTCTGGATCGCCGTCCGGAACGTCGTCATTATTTTTGTCGGGATAGAACAGTAAGTACGGTGGGTTAGTGACGTAGACTCCGCCACGACCAATCGCAAATGATGTTGCGAGATTCAATTCGTCAACGAAGGTTTTGTGCTTGTCATAGACGCCATCGCCGTCAGTGTCTTCGTGAATACTGATGCGGTCTGAGCCCCTGTCGTGATGTGGCGGGGCGGGCGGAACTTTGTCGTACACGGAACGCAGAAACGTATCACGGCTGAGCATTTTTAAACCGGCAATTTCCGGGTATTGTCGGTACTCCATGACCCATAAACGACCGCGTTCGTCCCACGACATGAACAACGGCTGAGCGATATCCGGATCGCCAAGGACCAGTTGCACTGACAAATCGTCTGGCGTTTGGAAGTGCTCAACGGCCTCCACAGGGCTCAACGGTTCCGTATCGCCATTGCGCCGTGTGACGTACTTTTCTATGTCATCAACGGCATCGATTTTCAGGTACACGCCTTTCGCAACAGCATCAGCGTCGCTGAGCGGTTGGTCTGCCTGGAAGCCGAAATCAGAAATACTGGCGTTGGCCCAGGCGACATCATCACCCGGACGATATTGCCAGATGCCTTCGAGCCGCAAAGCTTGCTTCGTCGCTTCGTTCAGCAGCACAGGTGGAGCAACGCTGAAGTTTGGCCGCGGATCATTTTGATAGACTCGAATCGCAACGGTCAGAAATCCGTCACCCTTGACAAGTGACGGATCAACGGAATATCGACCTCGTTCTCCCAGTCCACTTCGAAACTGCGGAGGAAACGTGCCGGTTGCTCCGACAGGCTGCCCACCGACATAGGCCGACCGAGCATCATCCAGGGCTTCAAGGAACAGCGTTAACGTCTGGCCGTCCCATTCCGGCGGAACTTTGACGATCGCTCGATACCATGAATAGCCGCCAATCGGGGCCAGTTCACCGGTTGGCACGCCCCTCCATGCATCGGGGACGGTCAGTGTTTTCCAGTCGTCAGCATGGGCTGGGAATTGTGGTATCAAGAGGCCCAGCAGACCAATAGCGGCGAACGCACGGCGGGTGACAAACAACATGGGCGAGCCTTCGCAGTGAAGGGAATAATTGAGGGTAGGAACTCAATCATTTCGTCTTCACCTGCGAATTGCAACCGAAGCCACATCAGGAAGTGACCGCCGACGTTTTTTCTTTCATCCGTTCTGACCCAACGTGCGGCCCGGTGCTCCGTCGATCGCACCTTGATGGATCGGGTGGCCGGGGCTGGACTGAGTGGAGCGAAAGAAGCCCCGGGGTTTCGGGCTAGCGCCCTCCAACCCCGGCTACCCATTAATCCATTCCTGACAGAGCACTAGCGGATAATGTTCGTCAGCTCTTCGAGCACTCGGTCTGTCACGGTGATCGTACGAGCGTTCGCCGAGAAACCTCGTTGAGCGATGATCAGTCGCGTAAATTCCAGAGCAAGGTCGACATTGGAGCCTTCCAGCTGGCCGGATCGCAAAGCTCCACGACTTCCGGTCAACGCTGTGCCGATTTCAGGATCACCACTCGCAAGGGATGCCTGGAAGTAGTTGCCACCCGTTGAAATCAATCCGTATTTGTTTCGAAAAGAAGCGACCGCCAACTGACCCATTTTGATCTGAAGTCCGTTGGATGCTAAGCCGAATACCGAACCATCAGCATCGACATGCACACCGCTGAGTTCGCCAGGCGAAAATCCGTCCTGACTGACTTCCAGCGATGACGTTGCTCCTAACTGACCCAGCCCGGTAATCGTCCCAGGTTCGCCGAAGAAAAATTCGACATTCTGGGACACAGACTGGCCGGCAAAGCGAATTTCCATGTTGGTGTCTCCCACTCCGATTCCGCTGACCTGAGCAAAAGTACCATCATCCAGAAAGGTGAGCCCGTGGACTTCACCATCGAGTATCGCGTCGTCTTCGTTATCGCTTTTGATATTCATATTCCAGAATCCGTCCGTTTGCTTTGTGAATATCAAATTAAGCTGATGGGCTGCACCGCTGGAATCGAAGACTTGGGCCGTTTGTATGATTTCGTCACCGTCCTTGCCAAGATTCTGTTTAATGAATTTGTGAGCGTCAAACTCATTTGCTCCTGAGTTGTCTGGATGGTCTTGCAGAATAATATGCAGCTTGGACGACCCCGACTCAGTGTCTGTGGCGACGATTGTCCCATCCGAAGCCAATTCCACGTTTGAACCGGGAAACCCGGCATTCAACGCCGCAATCAGGTCACCAACGGTCGTTGCCAATGGATCAATTGCCAACGATGTCACATCAGGATCTTCACCATTTTTCTTTTTTCCGCTAATCTGAATTGTGTCGGTACCATCGAGTTTGTAGGCGTCGGCGTAACCGTCCAATTCGGTGAGTAGTGTCGTCTCCGTCGCAGGTAGCCCCCCTGCGGTGAACGCTGACGCCGTTGTAATTATTTGCGCGACAGGCCCCTTCGCCTGCGATGACAGATTTCCGGACAGCGATATCTGCTGCGTTGCCTTACCCGCAATACTGGCCCCCAGAGGAATATGAATCCTTGCATCACCAGCTGTTTGAAATGACGGATTGATACCATCCGGCTCGCCCGTAGTCCCAAATCGCTGAACCAGGTTTCCGGAAGCCGGGTCAGACAAATAGCCATCCTGATCAAGCGAAAACGCACCTGCACGAGTGAAATACGTATTGTTGCCTGCCTTCGTCACAAAGAAGCCGGGCCCGTCAACGGCAAGGTCCAACGGCTTACCACTGGCTTCGAGGTTGCCTTGTTGAAAGTCCTTGGTAACTTGAGACACACGACTGCCTGTACCGATCTGGACGGCATTCACACTGCCCAACAGCCCAGTCGATGTTGATGATGCCCCGCGCTGAAGTTCGTACATC
>JANOZG010001012.1:0-19140 GCA_031429275.1 Planctomycetota bacterium | reverse complement strand
TGAAGGGCATCTCTACTTCTGTGGTCAGAACGGAACATGCACAGTGTTGCAGGCGGGCGATGAATTCAAAGTGCTGGCAAAGAACTCGCTCGATGCCGATTTTATGGCATCACCAGCCGTCGCAGAAAAGTCCATATTTCTGAGATCAACGACGCATTTGTATCGGATTGAAAACCGATGACACCGTTCGCAAACGGAGTTCAGTGCTTTCGTTGTCATGCTGCACGGGAAACCGCTGACAGAAGTTGCTCCCGAGGATTGGAGTGATATGGAAGTCAAACTAACGCTGCGTGGCATGTCAGCTTCAGACACCAATGAAGTGCTGGCTCGGCTGACGGAATAGACGGAGTGACAACGGACAATCATTCAAGTTTGCTCCCGTTGCCCATGTTCAGCTTGCGTAGTGTTCCCTCGGAGTGACGCTTTATCGTCAAGAGTCTCAGAGCCACTGGATCACTCTTCTGGAGGCATTGTCTTGAGCGTCAACGCCAGCAGTGCTGTTTGGTGGCGATCTGCGTCGATGGTTTCGTCGTCGGCCGTTTTCTGGATCAGCTCACGCGAGCCCGGCAGGAGCAGCGTCAGCAGGTGGGCGATCCGGTATCGCTTGAGGAACGAGCAACCGCCGCTTCCCCTCAGCAGTCGCGCTGCGGCGACGTCTCCGAAGCCAGCGATGCAGAGCCAGCGAGCCGCGTCGTCTTCATCCCACTCGGACCTTGAGTCTTCCAGCAAACTGCCCACTGCCGAGTAGACCATGACGAGATCGAACGATTTCTCCGGCGTCTTCAGCACTTCCTTCCACGCAGCGACGCGTTTGTCCTCGGGCTGGTTCGGTTCAGAAATCGCCTGAATATTCTGGCGTATCGAGTCGTCGCTGATGGTTGAATTGCCCACAAAATGCGATTGCGGAAGCAATAAGGAAGCAACCAAGGGTAATGTCTCAATTCAAACGCACCTTGATCCTTGTCCTCTCCGAGCACAGGGATGCTTCCGGCGATTGTTCCACGCGGCTTTTTGGCTATGTCAGGCGACGAAGAAACACTTCCTGCATGAAATCTCTCGCGATCTGCAGGGGATCAATATTCAGGTCATAAACATCGCTTTGGTTGCCGACATCAAATCGCTTTCGCGCAACGCGGTCGTTCACAACCAGCACCTCACGTAATGTGATCGGACAATTGGGCACTTCAGAGATGCGAACGGCCGACTCGACACCGCGCTGTTCACTGATCAACAAGCAAGCATTGGGGCCAATCCCATCGATTTGAAGGTCTGCATCCGAATACCAATGCCGACCGAAGAAGAAGCAGTACTGAACACGTTCTTTGCCTTGCCTGAAGTTCACCCAGAAATACCAGGTTTTTGAGGCCGAACCACCACTGCGGAGTGTTTCCCACGTGGGCTGATCGAGAACCTCAAATCCATTGACCTGCACATCGACGGAACCATCTGAAGCGGTTGTCAATTGCGTTGCGCATCGCTGGAACGCATCTTTCACGTGATCTATCAAACGTGTCCAGCGGAGATATTCCAGTCGTCTCTTTTCATCGACACGGGCATTTGTCTCGCCGATAATGCCGACCGCCCAGTCCTTCAATTCATCGACCTCGCGCTGCGCATTAACATAAATTTGCAACGTGCGATTCAGCGACCGAGTGACCAACTGAGTCAATGGATTGAAGTCGCCATCATCAGCCGAAGTTAACGATGCGTAGTACTCACTGCGTTCTTCCTGCCGAATCACGGCAGCGGTCAATTTGCCGCCAAACAGCACGAGATCCTGCCAAAGCCTCGCCATACGTCCGTTGCCATCCATGAAAGGGTGCAACCTCGCAATGCCCCAGTGAGTCCAGGTGGCCAAGGTGATTGGCTCCGCCTGGCTGGAGTCTTTCAGGAGCTTCAGGAACTTCTGGAGTAGAACCTCCAGCATCTCCGGGCGCGGCGGTTGGTGCTTCGCTCCGGTGATCATAACTCGATCGCTGCGAATTCGTCCCGCCCCGCGTTCGAGGACGCCCGTCATGAGCGTCTTATGAACGGAAGTCAGCGAATCCAGCAAACACCACGCTTCTCGTCTCGCAACAAGGTCCTGGACCTGCTGAATCGCTCTTCCCAGATTCAATGCTTCGGTCGCCTCGCGTTTTTTTCCGACGTCGATGATGCTACCGGTGCTCAGGATGGCTTTGGTTTCGCGAAGTGTTAGCGTATTCCCCTCAATGGCGTTACTGTTGAAAACCCTTTCTCCCATCAATTCGGCCTGAATGTTCGCAATGACATCACTCGGCAATGGCCGTCGCTCGTTGACCTGCTCCGCAAGCATCCTGGCATCCGCCATCAATTCGGTCGTGATTTGATTGAAGGCAAGATCGTCTACGTGTGGAATATCCATCATTGAACCAGTGTCAAAGCGAATGGGCTGTGGATCGTGCCGATACGTTGGTACGGAGAATCGACTCCTGTTGACCGTTCGGCGCGTAACTTGTCAGAGTCTAGCCAAACTCGGCGACTGAAGAAACCACGCACCTGAAGGAAGAGATTTAGGCAATTCACCAATGTCAGACGACGTGGTTAATTGATGTATCGTAAGGATGCAACACAAAATCGCGTGAAGCTCGGTCGGTCGCTGATGGTTCAAAGATCAGGGGGCAGGTCGGTGAGGTTCCTTTGATTGGTTTTAGCCCAGATTGTTCATCAAAGACGCCTGCACCTTACTGCTCCTCGAATGCTCAATGCTCACGATTCGTCAATTGAACACGTTGTCTAGCCTTGAGGAATCACCTAAATCGCTTCATTCAGGGGCGCGGTACGTTTTGGTTCGTGGGTTCGTTGTACACATTGAGCTCGAGAATAGGATCCGAAATCTTCGAAAGATTTCCCGTAACCACCCGCCGGGGGTTGCAAACCGTTTAAAAGTCCGTACCACCCCCTACGAATGCTTTTTTGTGTTTAGAACGATGCGTTGTCGTTCTGATCATAGACTGTGTGGCAAAGACTGACGGGGTGTCGCTCTTGGCACAAGAGGCAATCCATTTCCTTGGGAGGAGTTACAGAGATGCGTTTTTTGAGTGGTCTTTACTTACGGGCTTTTGTATGCGAGCCAAAGCCAGTGGCTAATTCACCAGGAATGGAGATTGAACATGAGTGCCAGTTGTGTAAGAGGATTGTCGTCATTATTCGATAGCTTTTGCTCTAGAGTTCCAGTGCACGAGGACCTTCGATCAGAGATTTTGGCAGAGTTACGTTTGGCTGAATCGCTGGAAGAGCAAGACGAAACGTTACAGCAAAAGCGGAATGACAGTGTCTTGAATTTAATGATTCTTTTTGAACGTGCAGGTTTTTGGGGAGACAATAATCATGACGGAGCCGAGTAAGGCTCTGGGATTCGGTGGAACGGTTATTCGTGAATTGCGAATCGCTGCAAACCTCTCACAAACTGAACTGGTTGATCTTCTCGGGGGAAATTGGGATGTTTCCCGCGTCAGCAGGGTTGAAAACGGCAAGCTAACGATGTCGCGCCCCGTGGTCAGGGAGATGGCAAAAGCCCTAGAAATTGGGGAAGTCCAGCTCTACTTGAAGTGTTTGAAGACCGAATACCCTCAGCTCAAAAGTAGTGTCGCCGGTGCGTTGTTGGACGAACTGGTCAATAGCCTAAATAAAGGCAAGTAGATTTGATTTCCAAGAAATGAGCCTCTTCTCCATTCTGGTGAGTGGCTCCTTTTTATCGATATACAATCGAAGGTGAAAACTGGTGCCGGGCACGTTGACGGGGGAAGGCACCTCGAGACAACCCAGGTAGGAAACACAGGTACCACGCACCAATATGTCGTGGTTCGGAGGCTATAGCAGAAATAGAACAACTGGCTAATTGACTTATAGTGAGGATGCGCCACAAAATCCCGTGAAACTCGGTCGTCGCTGATGGTTGAATTGCTCACGAAATGCGCTCGCGGCACGTTTGCGAGCGCAGGCGATCCCACCCAACCACACTCCGATTCGCGATGTGTGGTCCGGGGATGCGGCGATGGATTGCCGGCCAACTTATTCTCACGCCAGCGAATTGGCGTGGCGGCGGGAGCGACGCAGTGAACTTACTACCTGCAATGTCAAGGGACTTCCAGCTTCCGTTCGAACGCGTTTGCGGAAATTCCTCACCAGATCCAGCCTCGTTTCGACGCTTCAGAATCGGAGAGAACTCCGCTGGAAAGCGGCCTGCGTTGTCTCGACGAACCTGTCGACGCGTCCAGTCGAGCAACTTCAGATACCCGTCCAGCGTCATTTGCAAACAACCTTTATTGCTCGCGCGGCGAGTTGTCGGCTTTTCGCGGACCTTTTTGCGTGGTGCATCCAAATCGACAGGAGCCAGCCAACCAGCACTTTCGCCGTGTTCGACACGCTGATCTTTGGCATCAGACGTCGAAACTTCGGCCGCGTATTGCCGATCGATGATGCGTTCCTTAACACTTGTGAAATCACTCGTATCCGGAGTGGCCGCGATGCCGCTCAAATCGGATTCAAATCCACATACGCCACGCAGGCCATGATCGGCGAATTTCAGTTCTAATCGCTTTCTGACGTTCATGTCGCCTCCGTCCAAAGGTGGTTTGTCACATGCCTCGATCCACTGTATTCTCCTCATTCACATGGTTCAGCCCTCCATTTCATGCTTGAACCACTTTGTCAAAGCCATTACTGTTGTGTTGGCACGATTTCGGCCGTCAATCAACAGCCGGTAGATCAGTGCCCGATCTATCGTTGAAGTAGAGTTCTACGCTACGTTTTTTCCAGTCACAAGAAGATGATCATTTAAAAATGGCTAAAGCTAAGTCGCGTCCCAAACTTGTCGCAGCCCCTGTCGTTCCAGCACCAGCAGTAGTAGTCCCGGCCAACCAGATGAATGAAGTGGAAATCACTGAGAGTCCGGTCGAGCAATTGGAAAGTGAAACGGAAGATTCTGACTCTACGTCGGCAGCGTATGAAATCATCACGATTCCCGCAGACTACACAGTTGAAGGCCTGTTGACGAAATGGAAGAAGCAGCAACTTCTTATCCCCGGATTCCAAAGAAAATTCGTCTGGACGCAGAAGCAAGCAAGTCGTTTGATCGAATCTTTCCTGATTGGATTGCCGGTACCGTCGCTTTTCCTTTACACGGACCCTGATACCGGCGCACAACAGGTAATTGACGGGCAACAAAGGCTAACTTCACTCGTTCAATTCTTCGACGGGGAGTTTAGAAATTCCAGCATGAACAAGTCGAAGCTATTTCGATTGACTGGTCTTGGGGAAGGGAGCATTTATGAAAACTGCACTATTAAAGACCTCGAGGATCGCCATCAATCAATGTTCGCCCGACTCAATGATTCAGTTATGCGAGCGTTTGTTATTAAGCAATTGAACCCTGCGGATTCCACCAGTATTTACCACATTTTCGAACGCCTCAACACTGGCGGCACAACTTTGTTCGGTCAAGAAATCCGTAATTGCGTTTATCACGGCCCCCTTAATGATTTTATTTGTACTCTCAATGAGCGGCCAGGGTGGCGACGAATTATCGGCAAAGACTCGCCTGACGGACGGATGCGCGATGTTGAGATGATATTACGTTTTGTGAGTCTGTATTTCTTCCAAGCGGACTATCGAAAGCCAATGAAAGACTTTTTGTCTTCTTCAATGAGAAAGAAGAGGAACATTAGCCCTTCCGACATGGATGTATTGGGAAGAGTGTTTGACCAAACGTGTGAGGTTCTCCTACGTGAACTTGGTACTAGACCATTTCATCGAAAATCCGGCATGAATCCGGCAGTCTTTGATGCGGTGTTTACGACAATTGCGTTGCAATTGGACAATCTCCCGCGGAACATTCAAAGCAGGTATGCAGCGCTGATTGAAGATCCAGCATTTTCTTCGAACGCTTCATTTCGCACGACAGATCCTGATGCCGTTAAAAAACGATTCGAGTTGGCAAAGTCTGCTTTGATCGATAACAGATGAGTCTAGCCGTATTTGAAACATATTTGAACTTAGCGGAGCAGGCAGTGGCCCACAAGGCATTGTTGCCAGCACTAATAGATCCAGCCGAGTTGGAGAGTGCGTTAACTTGTAATTGCGTTGTGCTTCTCCATTCCCAGATGGAGCAAGCCATACGGAAAGCGGTCATGTTGCGGTGCGCTCGTTCAACAGATCTTCAAATTCGTGCTTTTGCCCATGATGTTGCCCAAGAGAAGACTGGAAAGCTGGGAATTACTCACCTGAATCAAACATTGAACAGGTTTTGCAGTAGTTACAAACAGGCGTTCCAAGATGAGCTCAATACATCGGGGCTCAACATTGCATGGGATTCAATCGTGAATCAGCGAAAAAGGATCGCACACGATGGAGATCCTGTTTCCTTGACCTTGGCGGAATTAAGGCAATTTTACGAGGGGATACGCAAGGTGCTTGGGTTCTACGCAAGGGCACTTGGGCTTACTGATTTAGAAATTCAGAGCATTAGCCCTCTTATAGTAGTATGAATTCGATCAGGAAAATCGCAGGTGCCAGCCACCATCAACCGTCCACAGCACCGCAGTCCTTCACGATACCATGTCAACAAAGGGCCCCTTTTGTCTGTTCGGACAGATCGATCTAGGAAAATAAGAACGTCTTTTCAGCTGTGGTTCGCAGCAGTTTTCGACGGTCGTCAACTGACACAAAATCCAAACCATCGCGAACAAGTGCGATCGATGCTGCGTAGGTGCTCGGCTCTGTCAATTGATACGGACAGTCGCTCGCCCACATGAGACGATCGGGACCATACGCCTCGAACAGACGCTTGATCATCGGCACAAGATCGTGATAAGGCGGCTGCTTCTTCCCCAATGCGTAGTATGCAGAAATCTTGACTCGAACGAGTTTATGCTGCGCGAGGCTGCACAGATTCTTAACGTCTTCGTCGCGAATCATGCCGTCAACCCCGACGCGAGCGAAATGATCGACAACAACCGGTGTGTCGGGATATTTGTTGCACCAATCCGAGGTCTCTTGAATGTTTGACGGATTGATCAGGCAACACATCGACTGGCGCGTCTCTGCGGCCGTCTTCCACATCAACTTCATTCCGTCACCTGCCAGCCAGTCCGGTTGCTCAGGACGTGGACCGATGCGAAAGCCCGTCACGCCGTTCTTGAGCATCTCACGCATCTTCTGATCAACATGTGGTTGTGATTGATCAATCTGGCCAACGATGCGAAATCGATTCGGATGCTTCTTCCATGTATCGATCAGATAAGAATTGTCGTAGCCATGATGCGGATAGTGCTGAATCAGCACAACGCGACCAACTCCCTGTGGCATGGCCAATGCCATCAATTCTTCATCTGTAAAACTCCGAGGCTCAAGCACATCGACCTTCTGTTGGTCTCGCAGAGGATACTTTGCCAGATCCGTGGTCCAGATATGCGAATGAGCATCGATCCAGGGATGTTCTGTGTCGTCGTCAAGCGGCATGGCATTCGATGATGCCTGAGCCGCATGAATAGCGGTCGCGGTAAAAACCGTCGATGCGGCAACGGTCAGAATCTGTCGGCGTGAAGGACGTGAATGCAGCGACATGGCGATAGTCTCCTGTGTAGAATGGGGGACGGTCATGATACTGAACATAGCGCCCGAATTGAATGATGCCATGAATTTGCTGCCGAAAGATGTCCAGCGAAGAACAATATGCTTTCTGAGCATCACCTTTCTGAGCATCACCTTTCTGTTCGTCACAGCGTGCCAGATTGTTGCCCGAGCTGATGAGCCCTCAGCGGTGATTCAAAAACGCTGCATTGACATATGTCGGCAGTTGCAGAGCGCAACCGTTCGAATTCGTTGCGGCTCAGACGTGTCTTCCGGCGTCATCATATCAGCCGACGGCCTGGTGCTGACCGTGGCGCATGGCTTGAAGGCCGATGCCGCGACGACAGTCATCGTACCCGGCGCTGAGGAGTTAGAGGCAAAGCGAGTCTTCTACGATGAGTCCGCCGATATTGCACTCTTGTCTATTGACCTTGCTTCAGCGCACGAATCCGATTTTCGCTGCATTCCATTATCGACAGTTGCACTCAGCGCCGCGGGGGAATTAGCGTTGGCTGCCGGATTTCCTGCGAGGGAATCGGACGGCATGACGACCGTCATTCGACTTGGTGAAATCCTCGCAGTTGATGATTTGGCAATTAAGACAACCTGCACTCTGACAAGCGGCGATTCCGGTGGGCCGCTGGTGAACAGCAGTGGACAGCTGATAGGCCTGAATCGGCAAATCGGGAAGTCGGCCGAATCCAACGGACACATCCGAATGTCAGCCATTCTACGCGCGCTGGAAAAAGCGGGCTTAAGCGAGAAACTGCCAAAGCCAGTTCATGCCACTCCATCTGTCGCGCTCTCGTCGAAGAGTTTCATGCCACCGCCGGTCGTCATGCAGATGGCCAGACAAGCCACTGTCGAAATTCACGGCACGGACCAGGAAGGCAATGTCAGAGTGCGAGCCTGTGGTACGTTGGTCGATGAACAGCATGTTGCAACGAAACTCAGCGAAATCGTTTTCTGTGAAAGGCTGGAATGCCACTTCGCGGACGGTTCGAAAACACTGGCGACATTGAGCAGGCAGAGCAGGGCGATTGATCTTGCGATTCTGACGATCGAGACGCCCAGCCAACACGGAAGCATCATTCGCGCAAAGATCGCGGAGGCCAAAAGCGATGTGTCGTTTGTCGGTCGGATCATTTTTGCTGCAACCAGTTCAATGGACATTTCTGCAGCGGGACTCATTTGTCGAGACTCCCACAAAGAGCCATCCCTGCCCGCTCGCTTCGGCGCAACAATGCAGGAAGTCGGCAAGCAGGTTCTCATCAAGGAGCTATCTCCCAACGGCAGCGCTGTGGTTGCAGGATCAAAGGCAAATGACATGATACTACGACTTGACGGAGAATCCCTGAATTCACTGGCAGCAATCGGAAGCATGTTTCAGAGCCGCCAGCCCGGCGATTGGATAGCATTGGACATTGAACGAGGCGAGCACCAACTCAGGATGCAAGCGCAGTTACAGCACGATCCGGGGCAGCAGTTTGAAAAGACAGAATTCCTCGATGGACGCGCAGGCGATCTCAGCCAGCGCCGCAGTGACTTTCAGGCAATGCAGCACGACATTGAAATCACTCCCGCAGCCTGTGGCGGGCCTTTGCTGGACGTCGACGGTCACATCGTCGGCATCAACATCGCGCGCCGCGCTAGAGAATCGACGTTGGCATTGCCAATCGATATAGTAGTTCGATTCACCAACAGCGAACTGTAAAACCTGCGACGCTTAGACAGGCACACCATGTCCAGACAATTTCCAAGGGAACCCGTCCCAGCTCTGCCGGTCCGTCCGGAGAATGGGCACAAAGGCACTTTCGGAAAAGTCCTGGTCATCGGCGGCTCTGTTGGCATGAGCGGCGCGGTTTGTCTGTCGTCTGTTTCCGCGCTGCGATCAGGTTCGGGACTTGTCACGGCGGCGATTCCGCGGTCAATTCATACCATCGTGGCGAGTCACGAACCATCGGTGATGACGATTGGTCTGAGCACAGATACTGACGGTCTGCTGGCATCACAATCGACAGGACGCATCGAAGAGTTGCTCGCGGGGAAAGATGCGATTGCGATCGGCCCCGGTCTTGGTCAGTCCGCTGCGGCGGCTGATCTGGTCGCGAGGGTTCTCGAAATCTGCCGCGTGCCCTTGGTCCTGGATGCCGATGCACTGAATGCTGCTGCCGCGCATAACCTCTTGACGAAACGTAACACCGTGACGCCATGTGTCATCACACCGCATCCGGGCGAATTCTCCCGTCTGACCGGAAAGCCTGCCAGCGACGATGAGGAAACTCGCATCTCGACAGCCGTCGAATTCGCCACGACTCACGGGCTGACTGTCGTCTTAAAGGGACCGCGAACAGTCGTTACCGACGGGAAGCGATTGTTCATGAACACAACGGGCAATTCAGGCATGGCCAAAGGTGGCAGTGGCGATGTCCTCACAGGAATCGTCGCTTCCCTGCTCGGCCAGTACATGAACGCCTTTGAAGCCGCTGCGCTCGCCGTTCATGCTCACGGTCGCGCGGGAGATTTGGCGGCATCAGAACTCGGCCAGCGCGGAATGATCGCGTCTGATTTGCTGAAGTGGTTGCCGAATGCATGGCAAACACTGGAATCGATCAGTTCTTAACCAGCCCTGATGAAGCATCGAGATGTTCATCAGCTTCGTCACCTGTGGAGTGTCTGCGGGTGCGAGCCGCATCAACGATGCGCTGCATCAGCACCGGATTCACGGCGCCACGAAAACGTACGCGACCGTCGAGGATAACCACCGGAATGGATTCCCCAAACTGCCGCGTCAACTGCGGGTCGTTTGAAATATCAACTGTCGCGATTGCGGGTAATGCATTTTGAAAGCTGATCAGTACTTCCATGGCATCGTCACAGAGTGCGCAGCCAGGTCTCGTCAGGAGTTCGCAGGTCTTGAACAGGGGCGTCGTGAGTTCTGGTTCATCCGAAGACCGCGGTGACTTCAGCAGGATGGCGGCGAAGAAGAACATTCCGCAGCACACAAACAGATGCATACTGCGGCTGGTGTCCCATACCGCTGGCATGGGAAACAACTTCATATCCATGCGGTCACAGAAGATCAGAATGGCAAACACCGACGCCACGCACATCATCGCCGTTCCCAGCCATGCCTGGAAACGGTCGTTGATTTCCTGCTCTCTGGTTCTTGAACGATAAGCCATGGCCAGCCTCCTTCGTTGCCATGTAGTAGTTTCAAATCATTCCGTCGCCCAATAATCGACGACAAACACATCATCGATCTTTCCACCAAGCAACGCGCCGAATTCCTTATGCTCTGGATGTGGCAGATAAACATCTCGATCGGCCTCGGACGCAAATGTCAGCAGGTAGCCGTGAGTGAATCCTTTGGCGTGATTCTCCGGACTGTTGTTCAACCCGCGTTCAAAATCCCGAATCTCTGGAATTACAACTTTCAGATTCTGAAACGCTCGGTTGATTTCGTCCAGCTGAGCCGGTGTCACTTCGGGTTTAAATTTGAACATAACAACATGCCGCAGCATTGGCTTTCGACTTGCCACTTCACCAACAGCTTCCAGCATCCTGACAGCAACAAACCGATTGCCCGCATCATTCAGATGAACTCCGTCGCCTGTAAGTATACCCTTTGGCTCGTTGGCTGTATTGTATTCTTTCAGATTGGCAATAAAGGCGGCTCGCAGATCCAGCAAAGTTGCCCCGGATTCCATCGCCACCTTGCGACTTATAGCGGAGTATTCGTCCAGCATTTTGTCGAGTGGATTTGAGCCGTCCGTTCTTTCGTCGATCACGCTGGGTGTCGATAATACAACTCGGGCACCGGCGTCGTTGCAACGTTTAATCAGACTTCGCAAACCTGTTTCGTAAGCTCCGATTTCAGTACCTTGTCCGCGCGTCGAATGCCAGACGTCGTTGATGCCAATGTAAATCACGACAACGTTGGGTTTGTGGGCCAGCACGTCTTTATCGAGCCGAGCTTCCAGGTTTGGCACCTTGTGTCCGCCAATGCCTGCACCGATGACTTTGATCCCTGAATCCGGTCGAGCTTTCTCGATCGCCTGACGGAATAGTGTCACGTACCCTTTTTCACCAGCACCTTGCTGCGTGATTGAGTCACCCAGAAAAACGATGGTCTCCCCATCTTTCAACTGCGCCGAGACACTGGCACCGGAGAACAATACCGCCATGGCCAGAATTGCCTTTACCTTAAACATCGTCAAAAAACTCCTGTAGCGGCACCGCCGCGAAGCCAGAGAAAAAGTCAACCATGTTCCAAAGGTTGGCAGAGCGGGCGTCGAACGTCAAGTGGGACAAAATTTTAAGGTGGAATCCTTCTGAATGCTACTTGCAGGGAGGCAAGTAAAAACGAACGATCCGTTGTTCGTCCGCAGATTCGTCGGACTTCGGCATGTCTGATGGTTGCTCTCTCTGCACTCCTGCGAACTTGAAGCCGGCAGACTGCAATTGCTTCTCGAATTCCCGAGTCGTTGCTATCTCCAGGGGCCGTCCTTGCGAAACGAGCGAGTGAATCACCTGCAACGACGTTCCCAAATACTCAATCTGACCGTTGATAGTCGTGACGAGGACCGGTCCCTGATAGACGGCCACGATGGGTTGCCATGTCGGCCTTCCGTCTGTTTGAGGAATCGTTTCGCGAATCTGTTGCAACGCCAATACCGCCGATGCCGGGTTTCGAAAAACAAGGAGTCCGCCTTCATCAAACGGTCTTACGAAGGCTCCGTCAAAACGAACGGCCAGTTCAACCAGTTGTTCGAGATGCCGTTTTCTCAGATCACACGATTCGAATTCTCCAAAGCGACTGGCCAGTTCGCCCGCAACACGACTTGTCACGACAAGCAGTGTCAATGTCTGGACGCTGGCAATCTGCTGAGCTGAGGGGATCTGACTGGAAAAGTAGCGGCGAAAGAAAGGTAATCCGGCTGCCTGAAGTGCGGTCAGGGCGTCGTCAGGAATGGTGCTTCGTTCAACACGAAAAAGAATTTCATTCGCTCCATGATTCGACACCGTGAGCAACTGCCGCTGAGCGATCAGTTCAATGGAGGACTTGCGAGTCCAGCCCGCAGAAAGGTCTAATTGCAGACGATCCGAAGTTGATGTCGTATTGACATGGATAGGAATTGAAAACGGCAGTTGCGGGCCGCGCAGAACATAGTGCCCCTCGGGAAGCTCCAGGCCAAGGTCGATCGTTTCACCGGCAGCCAGTCGAGTCTGGGAGGCAACGTGAGGTGAGTGTGCCGGGCCACCGATGCAATACTGTCCGAGTTCCGATTTCCGGATCTGTGAATTCACACGAAAAATGAGTTCAACGTTGGTCGCGAAGTTCAGCTCGAAATCAAAGTCGCAGGCTTCGCAGCGAGTATGCTTTTTGATGTTCTCAATCGAATCCTGCGAAGTTGTCGCGATCCGACACGAAGGGCAAATGACGTCCCATGAGATTTCAAAGAGTCCTTCCTGAACTCCGTGCAGGCAAACAGCAACGACGGCATCGGACGACAGTTTCAACGTTCTGGCGAGCACTCGCGGTCGAACGTGGCCAACATCCTGAGCCGAAGCTGTACGAACGAAGTCAATCACCTTAAAAATGGCGATGCGATCGAGAGCTTTGGCGACCAATCGGTCGGTGATCTGGTCCAGCAATTTCGACGAGTTTCGCGATAGCACGTTTTGTGCTTCAAACGCATCGATGGTCATGTCAGATTGTTTCGGGCCACCGACCACGCTGTCAATGCGACGGTAAACTCTGTCCAGTGCTCGTTTTGTCAGAGCATTCATTTGAATCTTGACAAACGCCAGGCCAGCAAGGTGTCGACAGTTCATCCTGAAGGAATGTGTCAGAGTCGTCCCGCCATCGCCGCGACGCTGGAGTTCGACAATGCTGGTCAGCCATCGCACGGGGCCACGTTGGAACTCGCGCAGCACGCTCATCCGCTTCGCTTCGATCCATTCAAACATATGCTCCTGCCATTGCATGGGTATCCCGCTGATTTTGGCGTCCGCAATTCTCCGGCGTTCTCCGGATGCGCTGGTGCGCATCGAAAACGTTACAGATGGCAGATTGATCGCCCGATTCAGTCGTTCGGTATTAGAAACGAAAGGCCATAAGTCTTCTGGCGAACTGCTGAGTTCCCACGTGAAGCAAAACGACGTCATTCTTCCTGTGTCACTGGACGGCAGCAGGGGATGTGAATTCACACTCGTCGCCACGCCTCGCTGCAGTCGCAAGAGGTCATCCAGCAGTTCCTCGGCCGTGCGATATCGCAGGTCCGATCGTTTCTGCAGCGACTTGATGACAACCTCGCCCACACCATCACTGACTCGCTTGTTGATCGACTGCGGATTGGGCACTGCAGAGTGTCGATGTGCGTCCGCGAGCGCCAGGAAAGAATCTGCGAGAAACGGCGGTTGCCCGGTCAAAGCGTGAAACAAAGTTGCGCCAAGCGAATACAAATCGGACTGGCCCGTGACCTGTGTGCCGCCGTCAAAATGTTCAGGCGACATGTACAGCGGCGTTCCCAGCATCGACTGCGCGGACGTCAGCGCGGTGGAGTCGGGAGCTTCCTCCATCCGGGCAATGCCCAGATCGCTGAGCTTTGCGACAATTCTTCCGGCCTGACCTGCGGCCACCCGCACAAGCAGAATGTTTTCAGGTTTGACGTCCCGATGCACAATACCGGAATGATGCAGCTCCCGAAGTGCTGTGGTGACGCAGATCCCGATCTCAATAGCTTCCGACTCTGACAGAAATCCCGAGGACGCGATGCGTTCCGCCAGCGACTCTCCTTCAATCAGCTCCTGCACCAGAAACAGGCAGCCATCGGCATCCCCGATCTCATAGAGTGTGGTCACGAACTCGCAATCGATCTCGGCAAGTATTTGAGCTTCGCGTTCGAATCGCCTTCGAACGTGCTGTTGATGAACAAGTTCAGCGTGCAGAACTTTGACTGCGACACTGCGGTTATTGAGAGGATCGAATGCCGCATACACGGTTCCCATGCCTCCGCGACCGATCATGCGCTGCAGCTGATATCGGCTGAGTGTGCCTTTTTCGAGAAGTGGATCCGCGCTTCCGGAAAACCGCTCAACGTCCATCCGGAACTTTGAGGCAGAAACGGCTTCGCTCGACACCGATGAAGACACAAATGGAGGAGGAGCGCCCCATGCGTCATCTTCAAGTTCGTCATCAATGTCGGAAATGTCGTCGGCCACTGGTTTCTCTGCGAGTCCTCGGGAATTCGTTGACTCATACTGTACACTGCGCGCAGAGCCGGGAACATCGTGAGAGTCGGGAATCTGCTGCATCGGCATCAGGATCTCCGATGAAGATCGCAAACACACGCCTTCAATCGTACAATGCTTCGACTTGAGCGCGCAGGAATTTTGGTTGTTTGAGTTCCAGGAGGGCTGAATGCTTCGTGATGCCATTCCCAATGAGAATCCCAGTGTCCGGTTGAGCCAGATCCGAACCAATTGGTCGCAGCTCTTTGCCGCCACACAGCCATCCAGCGAAGCAACAACGGCTGCGCAGCGAGAACTACTGCTCAATTACTCAGGGGCCGTATTTCGCTACCTGCTTGGAGCATTGCGCAACGAACATGCTGCCGCAGACCTGGCCCAGGATTTTGCAGTGCGGTTTTTGCGTGGTGATTTCAGGAACGTCGCTCCTGAGAAAGGAAGATTTCGAGACTTCCTGAAACGAACGTTGAGCAACCTTGTGAACGATCACTTTCGAAAACAAAAAGCCGAGCAGAACCGTATTCAAGCCTCCGTTCTGACCGAATCACTGGAGGACGACGTTGCCGACTCCGAGGCGTTTGACAACGACTGGATCCTGGAGATTCTTCGCCGCACCTGGCAGGCTCTCGAACAACATCAGCAGGAAAGTAATTCAAACTACTATGCTGTCCTTCGCGCACGCGCGGAATCGCCGAATCTGAATTCGCGTCAACTTTGCGATGTCCTGTCGGTCGCACTTCCCAATCAATCTGTTAACGAAGCCTGGGTTCGTCAAAACCTCAGCCGCGCTAGAAAAGTTTTTGCGACTTTGTTACGCGCAGAAATCGCAAAGACACTGAAAGATGATCGACCGGAAAATGTCGACCAGGAACTCCGCGACCTTGGACTCCTGAAGTATTGTCAATGATGTTCGGTGTCCATCGTGATGTTGGCCATGGCTGCTTAGTCACGGTAAAACACTAGCCAAAAAGTCCGGAATCTCCAAAGACAGCATCGATATCATAGAAGCCAAAGTTGTAGTTCAGTTGCGAACCCCCGCTGGCCAGCCTGAGACTCGTGGCTGGTGCGTTGTAGAGTTTAGCTGGATCGTTGTAGAAGGTTGCATCGAGACGAGCGATCAGTGTGCCCGTTAATGGACGCGGGGCTGGTCCGCTTCCCTGGTTCCACTGAAACAGGTCGCCTGTTTTCGTGATGTAGACCCAGCCGCGCAGCGTATCTGAAAACAGAAACCGTTCCTGATTCGTGCCAAAGGTCTCGAAGAAACTACCAGTAAATCGCAGACTCAATTGTTGATCCAGGCGGGCCGCCAATTCCGCGAATTGACTGGTGAACGGCGCGGTCTGAATTTCGCCAGTCGCCAGAACCTGTCGGACCGTATAGCGACCTGGTACCAAGTTTGTGAATTGATAGACTCCGCGTTCTGTATCGGGATTGATGCCGGCGGTTCCGTTAGATTCAAGGTCCATCGATGTTACCTGACGAACGACCCGACCATCGCGATCAATCAACTGTATCAGTCGGTCGTTTCGAAATGCCTCACCGGCGTTGCGAGTACCGTCCTGATTTGTGTCTTGAAATACACGGCCGGAAACGGTGACCGGAACATAGTTGCCAAATGCCGGACCAGTGGCCACCGTACCTGCTGTGAGTATGATCTGCGGATTTACGGCATCCGACAGCAGTTGCGGATTCATATGAAATGACGGATCCAGTTTTTCAATGAACGTCCCGTTCACCAGTCCGCGTGTTCCGCCACTCACACCGTCCCAGTTAAAAACTGATCCGTCGGGCAGGATGTAGATCCATCCCACTGACTTGCGAAGCCAGTTTTCGCCTCGGCCACCAAAGTTGGTGAAGTAGTCGCCGGTGTAAAACAGTTGCAGGGATTGGTCGAGATCGAAGGCGAGTTGAGCATCCACTGACGATGGACCTGCACTCTGCGAGAATCCATTCTGCTGCACTTCACGAACGGAGTAAATGCCGGAGACCAGAACTGTGAATTGATACACGCCACGTTCAGTTTCCGGGTTAATCGCAGCATTCTGGTCGAAATCCCTGTCAGCCGTCGCAGAGGTTGCCACAACGTTGCCGTTTGCATCCAGCAATTCAATCGTCCATCCATTGAGGAACTGCTCGTTTGTTGATTCAATCAACAGATATTCGTCCATGTAGAACCGTGTCGGCAATTGAGCGACGACTGTTCCTGTCAGGGTCCGCGGGGCTCCGTCCCATTTTGTCAGTAACCCATCTGGCTTAATGAAGTACCAGTCCAGATTCGCTGCACGCACCCACTTTTCTCTGCCTCCAAACGCGTTGAAGAAGAACTTACCACTCTGTGCGAAAAATCCCAAATCGACAAGAGATTTAGGCAATCGCACTCCATCACCGTTGACGTCCAGCCACTTCCTGCCAGTAATCGTCGCCAGTTCTGCTTCAATCGCGCCGATGTCGAAAGCAGCGTTCTTCGGTCTCGCAACGCCGCGTTGGTCCGAAGTGATCCCCAGCCCGACAAGGCTGGTTCCCGCGTCGATCGCCAAACTTCCGACAACCAGCATATGAGTCAACACCGGGCCACCGTTGTCGCTCAGAATGGGGTCGAGGATTTGAGCAATCGGGCGGGTACCAGTGCCCGAAACTCCCACGATGTTCGAATTAATTCCATTCGTGAGTCCGCCACTTGTGCCAGCGTTACCGATCAGGTTGTTGGAACTTGCGGCAGCAATCGGGCCGCTAATGTCGTCAGCGGCGCTGGTGGGCCCCGAGACGTTGCCAGCAACAATCACGTTTGTCAGCGAGGTTGTGCCGCCGATCGTCTTGATTCCTCCGCCATTGCCCGCAACAGTTGCGGAGTTTCCCGTAAGAGTGCTGTTGCGAACGGTGAGTGTGCCTGTGGACGAATTCCAGAGTCCACCGCCTTCGAGATCGGCAAAGTTACCACTGATCGTCGAGTTCACAATCAGAGTCCGGCCCGCGCCGGTGATATGCAATCCGCCACCGTTGCCGGGGGCTGTCGGATCCGTGCCAAGTGCAAAGTTGTCAGACAACGTTACGCGCGTCAATGTCAAGCCCGTCACTGCGGCTGCGTTACCAGCTTCTTCGATCCCGCCTCCGGCGCGCTGAGCTTCATTCGCTCGGATTATCGCATCCGTCACGTTCACCACACCGCCCGTAACGTTGAGGATGCCCCCGCCGCTGCCAAGGATCCCTGTCGCTCGGTTCCCTGAGATTTCCACCGGCGCCAATGATCCGTCAATATTCACCGTCCCACCGTTGTTATAGATTCCGCCGCCCCCTTCGTCCGCTGCTGCACCCAGCGCGTCGTTCGACTGAATCAGCGTCCCGTTCTTAATTGTCAGCGTCGCTCCCGCCTGATTCCACAGACCGCCGCCTTCTCGCGCGGCCGCATTTCCAAACACACTGCCGCTGTCAATCGTCACATTTGCAATCCCGCTGACATGCAGACCGCCGCCGTTGCCAGGGTTCGCTGTTCCTGCACTTCCATTCACGTCGTTGCCGATCAGGTTGACGTTATTCAGCAGGACTGTGCCCGTCACGATCTCCAGCCCGCCACCCGCGCGATTGGCTGAGTTGAAATCAATCGTCGTGTCCTTGATCGTCACGCTGCCCGCTGTACTGAAGATACCGCCTCCACTGCCCGATGTGCCAGTTGCCAGATTGTTCGAAATAAATACCACCGCACCTGAACCACCGATGACCAAAGTACCGCCATTGTTGAAGATTCCGCCTCCGCCGTCATCCGCCGCCACGCCTGCGGCAGTATTGCCTTCAATCACCGTGCCATTTTGAATCGTCAGTTTGCCGGTGCCGTTCCATAAGCCACCACCTTCAAGGTCGGCGAAATTCCCTGAGATCACGCCTGCGTCAATCACCACATTTCCCGCGCCAGTGACATGCAATCCGCCACCGTTGCCGGGGGCTGTCGGATCCGTGCCAAGGGCAAAGTTGTCAGACAACGTTACGCGCGTCAATGTCAAGCCCGTCACTGCGGCTGCGTTACCAGCGTCTTCGATCCCGCCTCCGGCGCGCTGAGCTTCATTCGCCCGGATCGTCGCGTCTG
Source organism: Planctomycetota bacterium (assembly GCA_031429275.1). GTDB lineage: Bacteria > Planctomycetota > Planctomycetia > Planctomycetales > Planctomycetaceae > SXXK01. Next base: position 218 of record JANOZG010001012.1, on the reverse strand, counting down.
TAATGTTCACCACACCGCCCGTGAAGTTGAGAATGCCCCCACCGCTGCCAAGGATCCCTGTTGCTCGGTTCGATACGATTTCCACCGGCGACAATGATCCGTCAATATTCACTATCCCACCGTTGTTGAAGATCCCGCCTCCCCCATCATCCGCGGCTGCACCCAGCGCGTCGTTCGACTGAATCAACGTCCCGTTCCTGATTGTCAGCGTCGCGCCT
>JANOZG010001011.1:0-3753 GCA_031429275.1 Planctomycetota bacterium | reverse complement strand
TCCGCGAAGACCTGTTTTACAGACTCAACGTGATTCCGATCTATTTGCCGGCATTGCGAGAGCGTGGCAACGATATCAGTGATCTCGTGACATTTTTCGTTCGCCGCTACGCATTAGCGAATGGATTCGCGACGCCTCGAGTTTCATCGGAAGCGTTGCGGTTTTTGCAGCAATACAACTGGCCGGGAAACGTTCGCGAGCTGCAGAACTACATTGAACGTTCGCTTGTACTTTCAACGAGTGCGGAGATTACCGCTGATCTGCTGCCGGCACATGTGCGTGGGTTGGCACCCGTTCGCATCGGCCGGCGCGCTGCGGAAGACCTGGATTCACTTTGCAGCGATCTTGTCAGCCGGCGATTGGCGCAAATTGGGGAAGACAGCTCTGATGTCTACAACGAAGTTATGAATGTTGTGGAAAAGGAGCTGCTACTGCAGGTTCTGCGTCAAAGCCAGGGAGTGCAGACCAGAACGGCAACTCGTCTGGGAATCAACCGCAATACTTTGCACAAGAAGATCGAAGACCACAATCTGGCCTCCGAAGCTCGATAATCATCGTATTTTGCGGACATTCAAAAAATCTTCCGAATTCTTCTAAGCATCGATCCCGGCCGTCGAAACACGTTCCCATGCTGCGGGATGTGTGACCGCAAAAAAGATATGTGGGTCCGGTCTGAGGAGAATGGACATGTTGAAGAAAATCGTGGTTGGTGGATTGTCACTGTTTCTGGTCGGTGGTTTACTGTTCGGGTCTGACGCCTTCAGCTACCTGCGAACTTTCGGCGGCCAGGTAAGAGAAGTCGTAAAGTCTGAAATCTCGGTGGAATTTGAACTCGATCGTATCCGCGACGAGGTTGACAATCTTGTGCCTGAGATTCGTCGCCACATGACAATCGTGGCTGAACAGTCCGTCGACGTGAAAGATCTGGAACGTGACCTGACAGACAAAGAAGCGTCACTCGGCAAACAGAAGGATGCAATTCTGGCTCTGCGAAGCGATCTGGAAAGCGGAAACAACTCGTTCACTTACCGAGCTGTTTCTTATACTCGCAACGAAGTCGAAGCGGACCTTTCACATCGCTTCGAATCATTCTGCACCGCCGAAGAAAGTGTCAAACGTGATCGTCAGATTCTGACTGCCCAGCGCGACACTTTGCGAGCCAATCAGAAGAAGCTGGACGTCATGCTGTCTCGCAAGCAGGATCTTGTTGTTAAGGTCGCTCAACTGGAAGCACGGCTGAAACAAGTTCAGGCTGCAGAGACGATTAACTCCATCGAGATTGATGATTCACAGTTGGCTCATGTTGAGAACATGATCAAGGAGATGAATCACGCTTTGGATGTGCGTGAGTCTGTACTGGAAACCGAGGGCACTGTTCTGGGACGTATTCCAGTCAACGAAGAGGTTGCTCCAACGAATGGCAACATCATCGGCGAGATTGATTCACACTTTGGCCTGAAGAGCGACGAAAACGTTGCCGAAGTCAGCGTTCAGCCTTCAATCTGAGATGGTTGTATGTGCGGCAGGCTTCCAGCCTGCCGCGGCAAAGTTTGGCTGGCAGGCTGGAACCCTGCCCCACATTGGAACGCACTTGGATGCCAATTTCCGGGACACACATCGCTCCGGGCTCGGGAATGCTCGAGCCCGGAGTTTTTTTGTGAACCGAATAACGCAGAAATGATGGATTTGCGGTCACTTCGCTGGCTGGTTCCATCTCACAAAGGCTTTACAATGATCTGGCCTGCTGTTGAAAAACATGATCACATGGGTACTACAGCCGCAAAAAGACTGGACCGCAGGGAAACGAAGGGGAAAATGTCGACGGATCGTTACATGTTGTGGATTGATGGAGTTGGCGCGTGGCAGTTGTGCGTCGGGGCGGAATTTCTGATCGGCGGGCCGACTCAGGAAGGTGTTCCCGCTGACATCTGCCTGATGGCTAATCTATCGCGCCGACATGCGTCCCTTTTGCGAATTGGGGAAGATTGGTTCATCCATCCGCACAATTCCAGCGTTGTTTCTGGTCGAGCGATCACCGGGCAGACGCTGTTACGGTCAGGCGATGCGATTTGTCTGGCAGAACGAGTTCGACTGGGATTCCGCATTCCGAGCGTGTTATCGGGGTCGGCTTTGATCGATTTTGAAAGTCACCATCGTCCGGCACAGAGTGTCGATGGTATCATACTAATGACGGACAGCATTTTGTTGGGGCCTCGCAAGGATCATCACATTTCCTGTCCTGACTGGCCGGAGATGGTGGTGATCTACACGCAGGACGGTGGGTTGCGTTGCCGTTCAAAATCTGCACTCATGATCAACGGAGTCTCTGTGCGGGATTCTGCGGCGCTGAGCGACGGTACAATTGTTTCCGGAGATGACTTTCGGTTTCGGATTGAAAGACTGAGAGCGTTATGAAATTTGCACTTGCTCCCGAATCCAGACCACTGGAAGGTTACACTATCAAACGCGCGATTCATCGCGGCGGATTTGGTGAAGTGTATTACGCACTGACGGACGCTGGAAAAGAAGTGGCGCTGAAGCTGTTGCACAACAACATGGATGTGGAACTGCGTGGCGTCTCACAGTGTCTGAATCTGAAGCACCCGAATCTGGTAACGATCTTCGACATGCGGCAGGATGCCGACAAAGATCACTGGATCATCATGGAATATGTCGGCGGCAAAGGACTGTACGAAGTTCTGCAGGAAAACCCGGCTGGCCTGCCGTTGAATGAAGTCTTCCGCTGGCTGCATGGCATGACGGCTGGCCTGAGCTTTCTTCATGATCGCGGTCTGGTGCATCGTGACCTGAAACCTGCGAATGTCTTCAGCGATGCGGATGTTGTCAAAATCGGTGACGTCGGGTTATCGAAATACATCTCAGAAAGTCGCCGCAGCGCGCAGACGCAGAGCGTCGGTACGGTCTACTACATGGCTCCTGAGGTCGCGCGAGGGCGTTACGGTCGCGAAGTCGATGTCTATTCTCTGGGTGTGATCCTGTATGAGATGATCACCGGGCGTGTGCCGTTTGAAGGTGAGACGACCGCAGAAATTCTGATGAAACATCTGACGGCAGAACCGGATTTGTCCGTACTGCCGGAGAAGCTGCGTCCGGTACTGGCAGCGGCTTTGGAGAAAGATCCGGACCGGCGGATTAGCGACGTCGATGAACTGGAACGTCGTTTTCGCAAGGCGATTGAAGATTCAGGTTTTGAACTTGCAAAACCGACGCCTGTGTATGTTTCAAAACGCCACGCACAAACAGCAGACCCGGACATGGCTATGAATGGTCGTTTTAGTGCGGCGGCTGCCAACGATAACGCGACTAGTGTCGGTGTTGTGAATTCGTGGATGGAGTATTGGAATACACGAGTGCCCACGCCGATTAAGTGGGTCCTATGCGGTGCGGTGCTGTGGATGATCCTGCGGTCCGGTGCGTTCCAGCCGTTGACGGCTGGTGGCGTGATCGGAGGCATCGCGTATCTTGTGTATCGCCAGTTGTTTATGAGTAAGCCGCCAAAGGTTACGATGCGTGAAGCCGTTCCGGCGAATGCTTTTCTCGCACCTGAAACAGCCCCGCCAGCTGCGGTACAGCAGTTGAAAGCCGCGCCACGGGCCGCGGCGGTCATTGTGAATGCTCCGCAAAGACAGATGGCAGCAGCTCCCATAAAGCCCGCTGCTGCTGTCGTTTATACACCAGCGACGGTGCGACAGATTCCTCCGGGTCAGCGAATGACAGATGTGACAACATCGT
>JANOZG010001010.1:0-3229 GCA_031429275.1 Planctomycetota bacterium | reverse complement strand
ATTATTGCAACCCCCGATCATTGGCATAAAGACATATCAATAGCGGCTATGAACAAAGGCAAACATGTTCTGTTGGAAAAACCGAATCAACTGCGGCTGATGAAGTTGTCTCTTGCTGACCTTGCATCGACACAACTGCATCCGTCAGAGACACGCTCCGAGTTTGAACCAGCAGTCTCCGCCGACGCAAGTCACATCGCGTTTGTGCAGAATCGCGGCAACCTGAGTCTTGCGCTGGTGATTCATGATCAGGCTCAGAAGCAAATTGGCGAAGTCCCGCCGGGTGCAGGGTTTTCCGGAATGCACAGCCCGAGTTTTTCACCTGACGGCTCAACAGTCTTCTTCAGTTATCCGGAAGACGGACGGCAGCAAATCTACTCAGTCAACCTGCAAGGTCAGGATCGCAAAACGGTGATCGATTCATCTGGTGTTAACAACTGGCCGAGCGTCTCGCCCGACGGTCGCAGTCTGATCTTCAGCTCCACTCGCGATGATGATTACGAAATCTACACAGCGAAAACGGACGGCACAAACCCTCGCCGTTTGACGAATAATCCAACACAAGATTTAAGGCCTCGATTTTCACCAGATGGCTCTCGCATCGCGTTCACGAGCAACCGTGATGGCAACTACGAAATCTATTTGATGACCGCCAGCGGCGACCATGTGACTCGCGTGACGAACAACCCGGAACTCGACGACTTTTCAATCTGGGCTCCCGATGGGAAAAGCCTGATCATCGTCAGCGAACGGCACGGGAAGTTTGATCTGTATCAGGTGAGTTTGAACGCGATGTGATTGAGCGGCTCTAAATGAAAATGAGGCTTTAGCTCTGTCAACGTTTAGAATTGGGATGGAGTTGTACTTGTACGACGGACTTCCAGTCCGTCGGCGGCAACCGATATTATCGACGGACTGGAAGTCCGTCGTACCCCTAAAGATACCATCAGGGCATTGGCTGCAATATCACCGATGTAGTTCTTTCGTGAAGATTCTGCGAACACAACGCAAAAATCCCATGTGCACATATGGACATAAGGACCGATTGTGATATTTTGGTTAACGGGCCTTTCGATATCTCAGGTTTTCTCAAGGATCATCATGTGAAAAAGTTGTCGTTGCGTCGAGGTTTTACTTTGATCGAACTCCTGGTGGTCATTGCCATCATAGCGATTTTGATCGCACTTTTGCTGCCTGCCGTTCAGCAGGCTCGCGAAGCTGCTCGTCGTACTCAGTGCAAAAACAATCTGAAGCAATTCGGGTTGGCCATGCACAATTATCATGATGTGTACAATATGTTTCCACTGGGAGCGTGTGGCAGGCCGAGCGGAACCTTTGGGATTGATATTTCAATCGGTGCCTTCGCATCAATTCTCCCTTACATGGAACAGGCAAATCTGAAATCGTTGTACAACGACTCGAAAACATGGGAGTCACAGACACCGGCGATTGCAACGACGATTGTTCCAGCCTATCTTTGCCCTTCAAATACCGGGCCGCAAATTGATTCCAACCCGGTGCTTGCCGGTTACCCGATCGGCGCCAACATAGCGGCAACGCACTATTTGCTGAGCAAAGGGGGTGAAAAAGAATGGTGCTTTGCACCAAACACAACATTCACTGGAATGTTTGGTATCAATTTGCGAACCAACTTTTCAAATCTGACAGACGGTTCCAGCAACACACTTTGTGTTGGTGAAGGCGCGACGGGCGGAAAATGGCGAGTGGCGTCAGGCAATGCACAAAACGTGGCGATCAATCCACCAGCCGGCCGTGTACAACAGGGCTGGATTGCACCACAACCGAATCCTTTGGGAGTTCAGAGTCTGTCGGGTTACACAACCGGCGGCAATTGGGGAACGACAGTTTACCAATTGAATAAGAATCCAATTGTCGAAACCGTCTACGACGACACGGCGTTGGCAAATTGCAATGCCAGCACAACAGACTACACGAGTAACTTCCGCAGCTTCCATACGGGTGGGGCACAGTTCCTGCTGGGTGACGGCTCAGGTCGGTTCATTTCCGAAAACATCGATGCGACGCTTTACAACTATCTTGGTGGACGAGCTGACGGCCAGGTAGTCGGCGACTACTAAGCTGTTAGAATTCATCGTTTCAGTTTCAGCATGCGAACGGCCAACCTGCAAGTCAGGTTGGCCGTTTCAGTTCGTATTCAGCAATTTGAAACCAAGCCCCAGCAGTCAGAGTGCAGATGAAACGCGAAACCTCAACTCTTGTTGACTCTGCTGTTCGCAAGCTGACAGATGCCGCTCCAACGGCATCGATTGCAGATCGCATTCAGCTCTGTCGAGATTGCATTCAGGGTGTTGCTGCTGCGGCAGTTGAATGGGCGGAAGCAGCAGTCGTTGCAAAAGGACTCTCGAAGACGTCCCCCTTTCGAGCGGAAGATCTGCTGAGCGGTCCTGCTGTCGTTGCCCGGCAATTGCAATTGACCATCCTGACGCTGCGAGCCATTCAGGGGAACGGTCGCCCATCTTTGCCTGGTCGCGTGATTCGACTCAAAAATGGCCAGCTATCGGTGAATGTTTTCCCGACGTCAGGGTTATACGACAGCTTGACATTCATGGGAATTCGAGGTTCCGTGAGGCTCCAGGCCGACGTCAGCGAAGCTGATATTCACGGGCGACTGCCAGAAGCCGCAGCGAACGACAAACTGCCTCATCTAACAGCCGTGCTTGGCGCGGGAAATGTCTCATCCATCCCAGCCACCGACAGCCTCAACCGAATCATGTTCGAAGGCAGCAGGGTTCTGTTGAAGCTGAATCCTGTTAATGAATACCTGCACCCGATCTTTGAAAAAGCCTTTGCTCCGCTCATCAAGGCAAATCTGCTTGGAATACTGAAAGGAGGGGCTGAAATCGGAGCCGCATTGATTCAGCATAACGCCGTCGATGCTGTCCACGTTACCGGATCTGCAGCGACACACGATGCCATCGTCTGGGGCACTGATGCCGCTGAACGTATCCGCCGCAAACAGAACAACGATCCACTGCTCAGCAAGGAAGTGACGAGCGAACTCGGAAACGTAACGCCCTGGATTGTCGTACCGGGTCATTATTCAACCCGGCAGCTGAATTCACAGGCTCAGCATATCGCCACGTCAATTACAAACAACGCCTCATTCAACTGCCTTGCCACCAAGGTCATCGTCACGTGGAAAAACTGGCCTCAGCGTGATCAGTTTCTGCAGTTGATCCAGCACCAC
>JANOZG010001009.1:0-3117 GCA_031429275.1 Planctomycetota bacterium | reverse complement strand
TCGTGTTTTTTTTATATTAAGGAAGTTAAAAGGTTGTTAATAAAATGGGTGTTCCACCGTTAAGTGGGCGTAAACAATAGTAATGTGGTGCAAGCCAAAGGAGCGACTCGGCTACGGGACCACGATAACCTGCCAGTGGGCACCTTTCCACACCGGCAAAGTCTCAAACGGACCAAGAATTCGCGTGACGATGAAATCACAGTCAGTCTCAGAGCGTAGCTTTTCCAAATCGGTATGGTCATAGACACCATCCATGGAACTGTTCAACGTCCAGTGATGCAGCCACCAAAGTCGTCGATTCCATTCCAGAATCCCGGCTGCATCCTGAGGGCAGTCTTTGTAGCAAACATACTCCGCCCGTTCTGCCATCCATTTAAAGGCGCAGGATTCGCGGGGCGTCAGGATGAGTGCGTCTCCTGGAGTTTCGGTGCGAATCCAATGGCATGCCTGTTGCCAATCTGCATACTGATCAGCCGTGTAACCAGGCGGAGTCTCAGATCGATAATATGTTGCGGGCACGAAAGGCAGCGCACAAAAAATCGCCATTGTGAAGGCTTTCCGGAGCAGCCTGTCATTCGCAGAAACAGCGATTCTGCATTGAAGAAGTCGTGCTGTCAAAAGTCCTGCGACGATCGGAAGCAAAGCATCGAAGCTGCGAAACGGATAAAACTTCAATAGCGCTGCACGCCATTGCCAATCGTTCATATCCCTCGCTGCAACGAAGTGCCACCCGATCAGAACGCCTGCAAACGCGATGACCACCGATGCCAGAAAGAACTTCAGCAATTGTTCAATGGCCGCGTTTGATGCTGAGATTTCCGTGGCGTCACTTGCCGAAACACGATTCCAGCGACTACGCAAGACTGCGGCTATGATCACAGACGTTGACATCAATGCAACAGCGTACATCCACTGTGAGGGTATCAATTCCGTTGGATCCAGATGGTGTTTCAATCGCCAGAAGACCTGAATGAACGATGCCAGTTCACGGTCTTTTTGATTCAGCGAGTTATCCAGCACCAATCGCAGGGCTGGCACAAGTCCGGGCAGAGCCAGGATGATTGTCGCACTTGAAAACGTCAAGATTCCGACGATGGACTTCACAACATTCTTCGATCCACTCGTCAGGTACGCCGTGGCAAAATTCATCAGCCATGCCATGCAGATGCAGACAGCAATCCAGCCTCCGACAACTGGATGCAACGTCGCACCAACACCGCAGCAGAGTCCCGCAGTGCCCATCCAGCCAGGGCACGTTTTCATCGTACCACGAATCCAGAATCCAGTTGCACAGAGTCCAAGACCCCAGGCAGCAACTTTCGATTCGAATCCGCCAAGCAGCCACTCGCCAGAAAAGCTACCAAGCTGACTCAGGAACGCAAACGTGGCAGCTGCGACGATTCTGGATGCTGCCGATAAACCAATGACCCAGCCGAGCACCGTCCAGCCAACGGCCAGGATCAAAGCCGAAACGGCTCGCCCGAACAACGCCACGGTGTCGAACGAAAAGTGTTGCGTCAGAGGCCCAACGACCCAGAAGAAGCAGTAATGCGCGTTGGTGGACGTCAGGAAAAAATCGCGATTGCACCAGGCAGGGTCAGCAAACGATCGAGCCTTGCACAGATAATGCGGCTCATTCACGCCGGGGATCGGACTGCTTAGCAAAGAAACGGCCAGGAATAATCCACCGATCACAACGATTGACAACAGGCAGAAGCCGATTGGCTCCTGCCGTTGTCCGTGGGATTCAGATACCGCTTCTGGAGCAATGGTCACTTCGTCTTCTTTGCAGCCTTCTTAGAGGCTTTCTTTGGTGCAGCCTTCTTTACTGCCTTCTTTGCAGCAACTGCAGCTTCTTTCTTTGCAGGCGCCTTTGTGGCTTTTTTCGTGCCAGCAGCCGCCTTTTTATCCCCGAACGCCCGATCCCAGTTCTTCCAGAATTCGGGTGTCGTTCCGGTTCGAACAATCGGTCCACTCATTGATTCAGCCTTGTAGTCCAACAGAACATCAAACAATTCTCAGACGAAACAACACACGCACGATACGTATGCCGTCGTCCACATGCAGAAGTTTGACCCTGACACTGCTTCACGTCAAGGAACCGCACGACAGACGGCAATCGTGAGACTGCAACTGATAAGCCTGAGGCGCTCGCCGATTTGAGTGCGACTTCGGTCGGCGAGCGCCTCAGGCTCAAGATTGGAGCAGATGATGATGATCAAGTTTGAGCAAGGCCGTGGATTTTTTTAAAAAACAGTGTTGACGCACTCTGGCCATGTTGTATTATTGTGTTAATACAAGATTCCGCAGAGGGAGCTTCGCACATGCAGATCAATATCACGACTCACGACAAAGTGCCGATCTACTTGCAGGTCGTCAATCAGATCAAGTATCAGATTGCGGCGGGGCGGTTGGCAGCTGGGGAGGAATTGCCTCCGATTCGCGTACTGGCCGAAAAACTCGTCGTCAATCCCAATACGATCGCACGAGCCTATCGAGAGCTGGAACTGGCGGGAATTGTCGAAAAGCGGCGAACTGCCGGAACATTTGTATCTGACCAGGGATCGCCGCTGGCGCGTCGCGAACGGATGAAAATCCTGACGGAGCGGATCGACCAACTGCTGGCCGAAGCTCTGCAGATGGATGTCACTCTGGATGACGTGATCAAGCTTTTGAACCAGCGAAATACCATTCTGTCTGCCTCTCGATCAAAGGAGTCTAATGATGTCTGATCCATTTTCTTCGGCAGCACCTCCTATCGTCGAGGTGCAACGGCTGACGAGACAGTTTGATAGGAAAGTTGCGTTGAACGATCTCTCATTGATCGTTCCGCGCGGTGGCGTTTTTGGGCTCATCGGAGGCAACGGGGCCGGTAAGACGACTCTGATTCGCCACCTGCTCGGGATGCTCAAAGCCCAAACGGGTTCTGTTCGTATGTTCGGGCTGGATCCTGTTGAGAATCCTGTGGGCGTGCTTGCGCGAATCGGCTACCTGTCCGAAGATCGCGACCTGCCGAACTGGATGCGAATCCATGAACTCATGCGATACACGCAGGCGTTCTATCCGAACTGGGATCCGAAATTCGCGGAAGAATTGCGGGAAGCGTTTGATCTCGAT
>JANOZG010001008.1:0-11843 GCA_031429275.1 Planctomycetota bacterium | reverse complement strand
AGATTGAGCATCTTTGTGGTTCGCATGACGCGGGCCATGAAACGTTTCGGATCGTAGATGGCAGCAACAACTCGACGATAGTCTTCATAAATGTCAACGCGGTCACGAGTTGTGATGAAGTTTAAGCCACCTACTGTGTTGTCCACCTCAGAGACGTTGTCCAGACGATAGTCGTCTTCCGATGGAGGCAGCAGCTCCTGGCGAGCGCAGTCGATCATTCGTCCTTCGCGCATCAGCCGACGAGTCAGCTGTGTGTTGGGCAAAGCGACAAGTAATCCGACCATCGACCAGACGATACCCGTTTCTTCGATGCACGTAATCAGCGCTTCCCCGGTCCCCGGTTTTTCGCCGTCGAATCCCAGAATGAAGCCTGCGGAAATGGCGATGCCGTGTTTGTAGACTTCGTGGACGCGTTCCACGATCGGCTTCATCGAATTGACCTTCTTCTGAGTCCCCGCCAGAAGATCCGGGTCCGGAGATTCAATGCCCATGAAGACGAACCGGAATTCACAGCGCTGCATCATGTCGAGAAGCTCTGAGTCATCTGCAAGATTCATCGACGCTTCTGTGCCGAAGTAAAACGGATAATTTCGGCGTACACACCACGATTCCAGTTCCACCAGCAATTTCTTAACAAACTTTTTGTTGCCGATGAAATTGTCATCGGATATGTCGATCCAGCCGCGGTATCCAAGATCAGCCAGCAGATCAAGTTCGGCAAGAACCTGCGGAACCGTTTTGCTGCGCGGTACACGGCCGTACAATTCAATAATGTCGCAGAACTCACAGTTGAACGGGCAGCCACGCGAAATCTGAATACCGGCCTGCAGGTAATTTGGAAACTCCACGAGATCAAATCGCGGAGTCGGCGATGTTGTGACGTCTGGCCTGTCGTCGGAAACGAATAGTCCACATGGTTCCCCTGCGCGCCATGAATTCATCCACATCGGAATGGTCATTTCGCCTTCGCCAAGAACGCGAGCGTCCGCATCACTGTAGACGTCAGGCTGGCTTGTGGGATCCGGTCCTCCGACGACGATGTATTTGCCATCGCGATTGGCTCGGCCAATGAGAGCCAGGATGCCGTTTTGTTGTGGAATCATGCCGCCTGCGCAGATGATGTCCGCTGCGTCCCATTCTTCATTCTTAAGTTCACGAACGTTCAAATCAACGAGCTTGAATGTCCAGTTTTGGGGCAGGATCGCGGCAACTGTGAGTAAGCCCAATGGCGGAGCAACCGTTTTCGCACCCGTCGTTGCCGCGCTGTCTGTCATGTTCCAGAAGTTTGAAGCTTCAAACCGAGGCTGAATCAACAGACAGTGAAGCGATTCGTCCGGGTGGCGACTTGGTTTTGCCATTGTGTTATCGTCTCAAGGTGAGTTTTAATCGGTCGTCACGGCAGCGTAATCTCGCGGTACAGCACGAGTGTGTGCCAGTCCGTGCGCTGAGTCAATCGAATTGGCGCAGAGCCAACATCTTTACGGGGACTAAGTCTGATTTGCGGCATTTTTGATGGCACAAACGGCGACCAACGCTGCGGATTCGTTTCATCCTCAGCTGTTTGTCCGGAATTGATGGCCGAACTTGTAAGGAGAACTGTGCTTTGTATGATCTTCTGGACACTGCACACTGGTGCCTAAGTAGCTGCACAAAACTCGTTTAGCGGTCAGCCGCAGGCGTACGCGAAACAAAGTCAACGAGTACGCCTTCGGTTGACTGTTAAACGAATAAACTTCTGCACCAGTGCTTATCAAATACCCGAAAATCTGATTGCGGAAATCAAATTGAAAACGATACTTGCTCAATTCGACACGGATGTTTTACCCAGCAGCTTTGATCGCGTTGTAGCGGTGGATTCTGCGGTCGATGATTTATTCTCTTACGGCACTGTAACGCCTGAAACCGTAACTGGACTCGTGCATGGACTTATCTTCACGCGAGGTCCGGCAGATCTAAAGAACTCAGCCATCTTTATTGGTGGCAGTGACGTTGCTGCCGGTGATGCGTTGCTCCGAAAAGTCTCGAAGACGTTTTTCGGTCCAATGCGAGTCTCCGTGATGATGGATTCCAACGGCTGCAACACGACAGCCGCAGCAGCCATCGCGAGTGCTCGTAAACACTTAAATCTGGCTGGCTGCAAAGCCATCGTACTCGGTGCCACAGGCCCTGTTGGACTTCGAGCGGCAGAACTACTGGCGTTGGAAAGAGCAGAAGTGACACTTGTTTCCCGAACACTCGACCGCGCTGAAGCAGCCTGCGAATCAATTCGAGCAAAGGTTACAGATGCTCAAGTCAAAGCAGCCAGCGCATCGAAGCCTGAGGAATTTGAATGTCTTTGTCAGAATTCAGCGATCATCGTAGCGGCCGGAGCGGCAGGTGTTTGCTTTCTGGAAGCCGGATCGCTGACAAGAATCTCCGGACTTAAACTGGCTATCGACCTCAACGCGGTTCCGCCTGTCGGTATTGCCGACATCGGAGTGATGGACAAGGCTGTCGAAAAATCCGGCGTCATTTGTTACGGCGCGCTGGGAGTTGGTGGACTGAAGATGAAAGTTCACAAGAAAGCGATCGCCACGCTCTTCGAATCCAATGATCGCGTCCTTGATACTCGAGCCATTTATGCATTGGCGTTGCAGGTTGCTGGAGTCTAGTTCACTCGATTTTCGACCGTCACGAAAGTAGCTGCGCATGTCTGTTCGAATGGTTATTGCGTTTCTTTTGACTGGTATCTCATCGGCGGCCGTGATCGCCGATGAGGCACGACGGCCCAACGTCCTGTTTATCATCGTTGATGATCAATCGCCGTTTGATCTGAAGGTTTACGATCCAGCATCGATGCTGCAAACGCCGACGCTCGATCGTCTGGCGGCGGAAGGCATGGTTTTCGATGGCGCATACCACATGGGTTCATTTAGTGGAGCCGTCTGCACGCCTTCACGACATATGGTGATGTCCGGACGCACGCTCTGGCATTTACCGATTTCGCCTGGTGGGAAAAAGAATAAGAACAAGCTGTGTCCCGATCATCTGGAATTGCAGACGATTCCGGCGGTGTTCAATCGAGCCGGATATGACACCATGCGGACATGCAAGATGGGTAACAGCTACGAAGCAGCCAACAAACAGTTTACTGTTCGCAGGGACGCAACAAAGCGTGGCGGAGATGACGAATCCGGCAGCACATGGCACGGCGAACAGGTGCTGAACTATCTGAATGACCGGGAAACCAACAAAGACAAAGATCCGTTTCTCATTTATTTTGGTTTCTCACATCCGCACGACACACGCGACGGCAGACCTGAACTTCTGGATAAATACGGCGCGGTGAATCATACCGATCGAGCTACTCTGCCACCAGAAAATCCTAAGGCACCAGCGTTGCCGATTAATTATTTGCCAAAGCACCCGTTTGATCACGGTCATCCGGGACTTCGCGACGAAGTGGATGTGAGCGGTGTTTGGGAGAACCGTGATGAACGTACGATTCGAAACGAACTTGGGCGTGAATTTGCATGCAGCGAAAACATTGATATTCAGATCGATCGAGTTCTCAAAAAACTTGAAGAGATGGGTGAACTCGACAACACATTTATCTTCTACACAGCAGATCACGGTATGGCGATCGGGCGCCACGGATTGCAGGGTAAGCAGAACCTTTATCAACACACATGGCGTGTTCCGCTGATCGTAAAAGGTCCTGGCATAAAGGCTGGTACCCGTGTGGAAGGCAATGTCTATTTGCTCGACATGCTGGCGACACTGTGCGATGTCACGGGTGTAGTTGCACCGGAATCCAATGAAGGCAGCACCTTCAAATCTGTATTGCTGGGCCAGCGGCAGACGATTCGCGATGTTCTCTATGGTGTTTACAACGGTGGTACGAAGCCTGGGATGAGATGCGTGAAGCAGGGCGATTGGAAGTTGATCAAGTATGACGTGCTTGATGGAACTGTGCGCGAGACCCAATTGTTCAATCTCAAAGACAACCCACATGAGTTTTTGGCGGAACATCACGAGTCGGCAGGTGCAAAGCTGTCTGGCGCAACGCCAACAGCATCTCAGGTGAATCTGGCTGACAATCCGAAGTACGCGGACAAACTGGCTGAAATGGAGAGTCTGCTGTTAGCCGAAATGCGACGCCACGATGATCCTTGGCGGCTTTGGAATCAGCCCAACGATAACGTGCAACCACCCAAATAGACATGAAGACCTCGATCCAACCTCATGCGTAGCAGTTCGTCGTATGGCACTTGTGAGCGTTTCCAGCCTGAAAAGTTATGGGAATTCAGTTGGCGGACATCTTGAAGTTGGATTTGAGAGTGAAATCCTGCTTCAGTTTTCGAGTCAACTGATCGCAGCATTCTTCGCAAAATCCGCAAAGCCCCCATTGAACCACTAGTTTTAAACTGCAATACTCTCTGGTGTATCGGTGTCGATACCATGTGTCCGTTTGGAAACGAACTAAGTAGGGGGTATTTTCATGAGGCTTTTAGTTGGATTTGTAGCGGCTTTTCTAACTGCTACTGCGGCATTTGGGCAAACTGTATCCGAACAATCGGTGCCTCCACGGCTAGCTTCATTTGTCTGCGTTGGCTGCTGGCTATGCGACGGTGAGGTTTATAGCGATGTGGTGATGGGATACGGAGAAACCTGCGCGGCTGCAGAACTGGATTGTGAACAAAAACTGGATGACATACATCCCGGTAGTTGTAGTCCTGGGAACAGTGTTCCCATCAAGAATTTGTTTGACTGCGAAATGGAAACGAATGCCGTTGCTGAGTTGCAATCAGGGGTTGCAACTGGTGACTGGACTGTCAGACTGACATATTCATTCTGTAATGGAGAAAGGTTGTCAAGAACATCAAGCGGATGCAATTATTGTGAGGCGCACAAAAAAGCATGGGAAGGAATTCTGCGATTAGCAAGTCGCAAGGGGGGCGTTTGCCCATGCACCGGAAAGTGTGAAATTGTGAAGCGTCCAACCGAACAATGTGGCTGCCAGTCAAACCCTTGTCGTCACACAAACCGACAGCGTCTTCGGGTACGTTGTCGCTAAGCCCGGATTTGCCTGCAATAGGAAAAGTGGTGATCGCAGATCCCGGTTTCAGTTTTCTCTACGCTGAACGTCGGCTGGTTCTAAACGGAACTGCTGACGTTCTTTTTTTGTCATGGCTCGCGGAGCAAGTTTCAGGGCCTCTTCTTCAGTTTGGCGTGGAATTCGGCGGACAACTTGCGACGTCGCGATGAGCCATTTCGAATCACTCGTGATCGGCTGCCGAGAAGAATGTGTTGGCCAAAATATGGTTTGATCAGGCTTTTGGTGTTGAAAGGTCTGTTCGCCCGATCGTATGTCCCAACAGGTCAGATACGATTGACTGTCCGTCACCACTTCATGGCTGTTGGAAAATGCAATCGTTGCGGTCGCTTCCAAAAGACGCGGAATCGAGGCGATGGTTTTGCCTGATTTCAATTCGACGATATCAACCTGCCCGTCGCTTCCCAGCAATCCATAGTGTTTGCCATCGGGCGAAAACACAGCCTGGTTTGTGCCTGTGGATTGCGACACCTCCTTGATCGTATTGAGCGTAACATCGATGAGCCATGCTTTCCTGTCTTTTGCTCCCGGCTGACCAGACACCACCAACAAAAACAGACCATCGCCTGAGATTTCCGAGTGAACTGCCTGCGGAACGACAAACTCCTTCGCCTCAGAAGTTCGAAGATCCCACAGATGGACTGAATCTTCCGGTGCGTTCGAAACAAGAAAGTGGCCGCTCTTGTCAAATCGAAGTGACGATACCGGACTGCTATGCCCAGAAAGTTTGCCTTTCTCCAGTCCATCGTCAACACCCCAGACTTTCAGTTCGGCGATGGAATCAGCCGTTACGAGTAACTTCTTATCCGGACTCAATGCTGCAGCTGTTAACCCCCTGGTCGAAGTGACAAATCTGCGTTCAGTCATACCGGTCGCGTCTGAAACCTCAACGTTACTGTCTGCACTGACGGAGACGAGACGTCCTTTGGTCAAGAATCCGCTGAAAATGACCGGCCCCGCCATTGGCTCTGTCTGCTTCAGCGCGGCGCAGGTATCGAGACTAAAAACGTCTGTCAGAAATCCCTGCTGCGTAATCGCGAAGATTCTGTTGTCTCGATCGACTCGAATCTTATGTGCTGACATCGGGAGTGTTTCCTGATAGATAACCTGCAACGGCTCAAGTGAGTAGATTGTAAACCTTTGTTGACCATTCAATGGGCGAGCGTGAACGTTGGGAGAATTCTCACCTGTCAGCACCGCGACCCTATCATCGGCAAAAGAGACAGGTCGGCATGGCTCATTCGTCAATTCCGTTTTTTCGTTAGTAGTCGCATTCCAGATATAGGCACCCGCTGTTCCTGAGACGGCGACCAGAGGTTGCGTTGGATGGCACTGAACGGCGATTCGGCCAGTCGAGTCATGTTCTGCCAGTACATCTCCGTTCTCGGCATTTCGGAACTGCACCTTTCCAGATGCCTTAGGATTCCAGCAGACGATGCGAGACTTGTCGTTGACGAATTTCGTCTTGTACTGAGCGGGGAGCCGGAATTGCGTGACGGGAATCGGTTCGCCGTTCTTCAGGATTTGAACTTTCCCTGAAGAATCGGTAATCGCGTAGTGGAGACTATCACTGCTTATCTCGAGAGAATATGCCGGAAATGCCAGATCACGACTCCACAACTCGCGGCCCGTATGAGGATCGATTGCAAGACATCGCCCCTTAGAAGTGCTCAACAGCAGCA
This sequence comes from Planctomycetota bacterium, assembly GCA_031429275.1. Lineage (GTDB taxonomy): Bacteria > Planctomycetota > Planctomycetia > Planctomycetales > Planctomycetaceae > SXXK01. Next base: position 5,066 of record JANOZG010001008.1, on the reverse strand, counting down.
GAGATGCATCAGGCGATTCAGCTATGGCCAAAACGGATTCATTGATGTGACACAGGCGAGTACGAGATCGCGTTGCAATGTCCACAAGAAAGGCATCTCGGGACGTGTTGACGAGGAGCTTTTCTCCTCCCGCCACAAGCTCTGAATCCAGCTGCACAGGGCTGGAGAATTCCCCAGAATACAGTTCGCGAGAAGTCGAAACTTCGTTCACCGAAATTTTGTTCCCTACGACCGTTACAAGTTTTTCCGTGTGACATTCTCCGTCGACAATTTTGCCGGGAAACGTCGCCGGAAGTCGGTTACCGTCGTAGTCAAAGAGACTGGTGGTGAATTTAGTCGCTTGCGACACAGCGATCTGATTATTCTCTTCATGAAGAGAGATCATCGATGGGTAAGGCAGCATCTCCTGACCGTCGCGAGACGGGAGTACCTGGCTTCGCATATCGCCCGATTCTGAGTGCCATAAACGCAAAGTTTTGTCGTTACCAACTGTCGCTACAACTCCTGAAGTCGCGCTGTAGCAAGTGCTGTTCACTGTACTGGTATGCCCTGCCAATTCTCCAAGTTGTTTTCCCGATTCACTTTGAAACAAATAGATTCGTTCCTTACAAATCGTCATTAGGCGTTTATCTGTCGGATGAAAGACAACTTTGTTGAGCTCTCCCGGCAACTGGAGATCACAGATAGGATCCAGCGTGTGCGAACTGACTACTGAAACAATGTCCTCCGCGGTGTCAAGCAGGGCAATTTGATGTTGTTCCCGACTGACGGACATGCGGACGTGGTGACTTGTGAATTGAGGCTCGTCAGATTCCTGAGCGTCGAGATCAGATTTGTACAAACTAACGCCGTTTCGATCGCATAACGCCAGGAAGCCGGACGCTGCCGTGAACGCTGCTGTAACATATTGAGCGTCAGAAGCATCCCAATTGATCGGAGCCCTCAACTGTCTTCCGTCTTCGCTGTTCCAGACTCGCAAGGTGCCGTCAGTCGACACTGTCAATATTCGGCGACCATCAGGGCTGAACTCAGCGTAGGTCACCGGCCCCGCATGACCTCGCAGTATCAGTTCTGTTTTGCCTGAAATAAGGTCATAGACAATGGCGTTTGTTTCCTGACTGAGCACAACCCTGGGTTTGTCCGAATCGAACATCGCCGGGTGTGCTTCGCGGATGAATGTTCCCGAAATTGTCCTCAGCTTGTTCCCAGTCGCCGCTTCCCAAAGCACTGGCGGTCGAGAAATCGCCTCGCCTTCTTTGATCCTTGACGGAATCGGGCTCGAAGTCGTGATGATGTACTGGCCTGAACGGCTAAACGCGGCCGAAGTGATACAATCACCGGAATCGAGCATCCAGACGATTTCTCCGTCGGAGGTGCTTCTGCCGATCGCCGGAATAGAGCCATCAGAGTAGTGATCGCCTGGAGTGCAGGAGACGACAGTACGCCCGTCCGGACTGATCGTGACTTGCCCAAACTGCAGACTATCCAGATAAACTGTCTTGTATTCGTGATTCGCATCCATTGCCGCCTGTAGAGTTTCATCCGCTTCGATCCCGGGAGCTGCGTTTGCACCCGCGATCCCTAAAGCCAGACTCAAACCTGGATTCGTCGGCAATTCCAATGCTGCATTGGCCAGCAGTCTTTGTCCCTCTGACTCTGTGAGTGCCGCTTGCGTTTTTACGAGCTGCTCCTGCTTAAGCACGAGTGCGTTCCAAACGACGCCGGCCGCACTGACGGCCATCAGGAACATACACACGAACGCCACGATCAAAGTGGACGCAACAGCACGATGACGTCCAAACCACTGCAGACACCGCTTGCCGATGTGAGGTCGTTTTGCTCGAATCGGTTCGTTGTTCAGGAAGCGTGTCAGATCGTCTGCCAGTTCCGCAGCGGTTGTGTATCTGTCACCAACGTTTCTTGCCATTGCCTTTTCAAGAATAACCGCGAGGTCGATTGGCACATTCGGATCAATCTTGCGAATCGACGGCGGAGCGCCCTGAAGCACATCCTGCAGAATCTCCTTTGACGATGTACCCTTCACGATGTGTTGCAGGACCAGCAATTCAGCCAGAGTCACTCCCAGTGAATAGATATCGCTCCGCTGGTCAACGACCGCTTTCAGCCCGGCGGCCTGTTCAGGACTCATGTACCGAAGTGTTCCAATCAGCATACCGGTTTGAGTCAGAGATGGATTGTCTTTTATTTGAGCAAGTCCAAAGTCCATCACCCAAACAACCCCATCGCGATCAAGCATCAAGTTTCGCGGCTTTATATCACGGTGAAGAATTCCGGAATCATGAGCATGCTGCAACGCGTCTGCGACAAGGACGCCGATCTGAGCGACTTTTGTCGCAGCGCGTCGCGTTGTCGTAAATTTCCGTCCAGTGCGAGTTCTTAAAAAATCATCAGCAGTAAAATTGACTCGATCAGTCTTGCGCGACGGCACACGCGATTTCGGCAACGGCGAGCCAGAGTGTTCCGGGGTTTCAATTGTTGAGGCATGGTTTAGTTGGGGAGTTGCATTCTCAGAGTGCTTATGGTCTGTGGACAGATCATATCTCACATGCTTGATCATCTGACTAAGGTCATAACCCTCTACGAGTCGCATTGCATAAAAGTGAACGCCATTTTCCTCCCCCACGGCATAAACCGGCACAATGTTGGGATGGTCTAAATGCGCCGCGGCTCGAGATTCGTTTGCGAAGCGCAGAGCCTGCATTTTGTCGAATTTCGCTGAAGGCGGAAGAATTTTGAGTGCTACTTTTCGCCCGAGGCTAATTTCAAACGCTTCGTAGACGACCCCCATACCGCCGCGACCAATTTCACTCCCGAGGATATAATCTCCTAGTTTAGATCCCTCTTCCAGCTTCAATGAATCGCCCAATTCGTGGCGAAAGATTGCATCGTCGTGCTGCTGGATAATATCTTCCGTATCCGAGCCGGGTATCACTCCCGGCCGGACGATCTGTGTTTTTGGGATCTCTGTATTGCTGTTCCCTGTTGAATGTGAATTCTTCATGGTCTCCCGCTCCACAACCGCAGAAAATTGCCGCACATCTTGCACTAAGGTGTATCCGATTAACGGTACCTAGGTCAACTAAGTTCAGCAGAGATGTCATCGAAGAACCACAAGCACTGTTCAGGGAATAGGAAATTCATTTTTTCTTCAAGTATCCGGGTCCGTTGAAAACTTCGCGGACAATTGGCAATAACCCTGTTGATTGGTTTTGAGTTTGACTGGGTCACGCTACTAATTACGTCCAACGGACGTGTACGGGTTTGCTTCCTCGAATCCCAGTGAACCTGAATGTAACCCAACGCCGCGGAGTTGCTGAAGATGTTTTACTTTTGCGGCCGTTTCTTCGCGAGAAGCTCGCTCGTCCAGTCATTCTGAAAGTGTCCATGAGGATCATACGTCTGGCAGAATTGTTGATAGACTTCGAACTGTGGATACAAGGCGCGGAGCTTGTCTGGCTGCAGGTCAACGAGCTTTCCCCAATGCGGACGCGCGCCAAATATCGCGGCCATGCTTTTGGTCAGAAAACGCCCAAGCTTTTCAAAAGGTTCCCGGTCGCTGTTTCGAGCGAAGCTGGTGAACGTGATGGCATACCACGCTTCATGTGATTCATCTCTGAACGCGGAGTCTGCGGGGCTGGCCATTGAAATGAGAGTGTCATCCTGAAGAACCTTCCTGACGCAGATCGGAAAGTGATGGCAGTAGGTTCCCGAGACTTCATTCAAGTCGTTTTCAAGACCCGCATGCACAAGCCGCTCTTTGAATGATGCAGAGAGCACATTGTCAGTACCTGCTGCGATGCAAAGTGTTTGCCGAACAAAGGTCATTGCTGATTCCAGATTAGATTTCCGAACGAATAGTTCCAGCTCAAGGTGCCGGAACAGTTCGTTTTCCATCACCAGTTGTTGGCTGGAAGGACTGACAATGTGCCAGTCGCGAATGACAAATGTCGGAAAGACGTGGCGGAACATCAATCGAACGATCGCATTGATTCGCAACACACGCACGAATAAAAGGATCAGCAGGAGCATGAAGATATCGATGATCAGATAGCGTACCAATGATACAGCCACGACGTTCTCGATTCAGGGCGATTCGTCTCTCGACGATATTGCGACATGTATGTCCATCGCCATGGCACCTGAAAGAACTGTTGCAACGGATAGTGATTTTCTGCATCAATCACGTCTGCGAGCTCTTCGAATTCATGCCATGCTTCTTCGACATTGTAACTGGATCGACAGAGCATCTTGACGCTCAGAATCACTCCGAGGCAGCCCAGCGAACATCTTGCTGCTCGGAGTGCATCGCCGCCGTCGATTTCCGTGATCGTGGCCCGCCCCGTCGCCGAGTCGTAGTGGGCAATGCGTACGCCGACCACATAATGAGAAAGGGAATTCCGACCTGAACCGTGTGTTCCGGTTGAGACGGCACCCGCAACTGTCTGCTCAGTGATCAATCCTACTGACGGCAGAGTCCATTTTCTTAATCGCTCAAGTTCCGATAACAGTCGTTTGAGCTGACAACCGGCGCCGACCCAAACAGAGCAGCGCTCGCCATCGGACATCGGATTCACCTGATTGAGACAACGCAAGTCGAGCAGAACATCCTCGCTCTCAACGGCCCTGCTCCAGGAATGAAGTCGTCCTACGCAACGAATTCGCTGGCCGTGGTACTGGTCAAGAATTTCCAGAACCTCTTGTTCAGTTGCCGGCGTATAGGCTGTTTTTGGGGTGAGCTGAATGTTGCCGCCGAAGTTGTGACGTTGCATGTTCATCGTTTGCTTTTAATTGGCCAAGTGACGACCTTTGATCCCATGCCGAAAGAACGCTTTTCGTTGCTCTGCGAAACATAACGCGAGGATGATTTGGATGTCGAAACCGATTGCGACGAACGTCCCCCCGCTGGGCAACGCCGTTAAGGATTTTTAGGAGGAAAAAGACTGGGGTAGCGGAAAAAGGGGGAATATGAAAAAAGCCAGACTCCCGCATGTGGCGTGCGGACTGAGAAGGATTCAGCCTTGGAAGGAGTCTGGCTTAGATGTCAC
>JANOZG010001007.1:0-1514 GCA_031429275.1 Planctomycetota bacterium | reverse complement strand
CGTCCGGCCCCACATCGCACCTGCAATCTACACCCCGGAAGTCATGACACAGGCCGGAGTCCGTAAAGAACCGGTCTCAGCTCTGACAGAATCGCAAGCAACGATCGACTTTCTGGTGCCACTCAGAGTGAATTCTGCAAGGATCGCTTCACCGACGCCATCCTTATCCATCCGAGAAGCCCGTTGTTCAATAAAAGTCGTGCTCAGAACAGCACTTCCAACCTTCTGAGGAACCATCCAGCGATGTCGCCACTCCAGGAGGAGTGATGAGCGAACCGCCGCTGGCAGCGAATAGGTGTTCAGACTGTGCAGAGACAAACCGGCTTTCTCTGCAGCGACTCGCATACTTTGCGGCGAGAAATGATGCAGATGGATGGGCAGATCCGCGCTATGCCAGCGCCATTGTAATCGTCGAGCCGAGTGACATGCAGCATTCGGGACTGCCAACCAGATCCGCCCACCGTCGGCAAGCAGACTGGCCGCCAAAGTAAGTGTACCAATTGGGTCGGGGAGATGTTCAATCACGTGCGAGAACGTGATTAGATCGAATCGTTCATTCACACCGCTGGCCACGTACTGTTCCAGTGTGCCTTCGAATATATCGAGCCCATTTGCGCGGGCGGCACGGACTCCAAACGTCGACGGCTCCACTCCCATAGTATGCGCCCCCAGCGTTTTTGCGACAGTCAGAAAGGAGCCTCCGCCAGCTCCGACATCAAGAATTCGAAGACCAGGTCGAATCGCGACATGGTTGTAAACGCCTGTTGATTCCGCCTTAGCGACAGTTGATTCGAGCGACTCCGTGAGTCCGTGCGATGCATCATACGGCTGGTAATTCGCATTGTAATACTGGTTGAGTTTGTCCCATGTTGGCTGCGGATTCAGGAAACCGTGGTCACAGGCCGAGCACTGAGCGACAATCCAGCGACTCGGGTCGTCCGGATTTCTGGTCGTCTTGCCAATGTAGCTGTTACGCCACGCACTGGAGCCGCACATCGGGCAGCTGGAAAGTTCTCGCACAGAAATCTCCAAAGTAGAGAAGGGATAAAACGGGAGGCATGTGTAACGCATCTTTAAAATGGCAGACGCAATACGAAAACTCACTGCCAGACGATCAGACGGGCCAATTCACGGCTTGCCGATGATTTCGTGCAAACAGGGTGTCCAGCAGTTGAGAGCACTACAGCGTCAGGCTCTCCATGCAAACTGTAGTCGCGGTACACTGAAGTTCGAAATGGTGGGCCGACCACCATGGGACCAAGGAGAAACGCGCCGGACAGATTCGCGACGATGACCCTGGGATAGATCCGCAAGACTCGCATCTTCAGAACCTGGCCGACATCTTTACGGCGTTCCCAACTGGCGGCGATCAGGAAACCACTGACGATAATGAAACTGGCGACCACAACGCCCCCAAACGTTGTTTGCCCAGTGATCCGATTGAGCGGCTCGTGCTGTTCGCCGCCTGCACCAAGCAACCACGAGTGAGAAGACATGACCAAACCTGCAAACAG
>JANOZG010001006.1:0-2423 GCA_031429275.1 Planctomycetota bacterium | reverse complement strand
GCCAGTGAGCCCTGGATCAAAGGTTTGTTGAGCGATTCCAAACTATCTGCGGATGTGGCCCTTGCCGATTTTCAGGAGCATCCGCTGCCTGACCGGCTCTTTTGTCGTCGTATTTATAACTTTGATCTGCTATCACCGCCGAGGGACGCTGGAACCACCGGAGGATACATGACTGTGGACGCAGAACCGGCTATCGCCGGAGATTCAAGGATACACGTCTTCGTCGAGACACATGAACGGCTGATGTCCATTCCCGGCAGTGTGCATTTTGCAATGATGTCGGCGGGTGAAAATTCTCCAGCTCAGCAGGTGGTGACGCTGATTGACAGACTCGGGACTGCGGGCTTCTCCGTCGCCGCATCTGATCCGTCGATCGTGCAGATCGAACCGCTGAAAATCGGGGCTGGCAGTGCAAATCGCTTTCGACTGACGTTGACCGATCAAGCGAAACGCGACAAGGATTCGCAGATTGAGTTCGCGACGTCTGATGGTGCAACGGTTTCCGTGCAGATTCACTTCGATCAAGGCGGAGCTGATACAAAGGACGTGCATTGAATGAATCGATCACACCATCAGCACCGTTATGCGCACAGGCTGCGGGCCAGTGCGGCTGCTGGAATCTCACTGCTGGATGTCGTCGTTTCAATCGCGGTGTTGAGTCTGCTGCTGTCGCTCGTGGCACCGGCCATCCTTTCGATGCGCGATCGATCGCAGGCGCTCGAATGCCGAAATCGACTGCGGCAACTGGGGATGGCAGCGCAAGGACGACTTGCGACCACAGGAAAATTTCCCAAAACATCGATACCCGGACAGTTCGATACTACGGCGGGAAATGCGTCAGTTGCCTATATTTCCACAAGCCCGTTTCGAGAACTCATTGCCTCGCTCGATTCAAACACGGCGGATTTGATTTTCCAGACGGAAGGTGACTGGGGGAGAGACCTGGCAGCGACGCTCGGTCACCCTTTCCCTCCGCATGACCTTGGAAAACAAAAGATTCCCGTGCTGATTTGTCCATCAGAAACACAACCACAAGCACGGTTGAGCTATCGTGCCAACCTGGGATCAGCGCCGAGTGTCCATCGTTCCGGCATGTCACAGCAGGATCGATTGCACTCTGTGGGGGCATTTTCGAATGGGTTCGCTATAACTCCTGCTCAATTTAAGGATGGTATGTCCAACACGGTGCTGTTCTCGGAACGAATCAGCGGTGACTTTGACGCGAACAGATACTCGCCGTTTCGAGACAGTTTTCGAGGTCAGGGAAACATGATGCAAGTGGACGCGGCCATGGAAATCTGTAAAACACAAGCGGTGGCGACGCCCGATCAGCCGGATTCAGAAGCCGGAAAAGATTGGCTACTTGGAGGCTGGCTTTCCAGTTGGTACAACCATGTCGCAGGACCAAACTCGACGGTGCCAGATTGTGCATCCCTGCATGATTTTGGAGGAGGCGATGCACTACTTTCCGCTCGCAGTCTACACGCCGGATTTGTCAATGCGGGATTCGCCGATGGAAGCGTCAAGTCTGTTGCCGACGAAATTGCAATAGATGTATGGCGGGCAATGGGAACCCGAGAGGCCATTGACTCTCAATCGGAGTGATGTGATCCGGCCAGTCATGATTGACGACTAACCTGTCTGCCAGAGCAGGAATGACTTCATGCCGAAATCGGCATTGAGAAAAGGAGAAATAGTCAATGGGCCGCTCGCCGCAAACGATCGTTTAAGGCAACGCCCAACCCGTGAGCAGGAAATTCATGAACGTCAAGTCACTTTGGATGGCCCCAATTGGCAACCGCGACGACTCCGCTTTGGTCGTCACCCCTTCAATAATTCTTGAACACGCCTTGACTGCCGCACATGGTTTTATGGTTTGCGCGCAAACAGTTTCGGGCGTCCTTTCAGACCCCCGTCTCTTGTCCTGTGGCATCAACCAAACTGCACGGCGTTCGCTTTCCGCTCGTGACACATCCACGTCGGCATAGTGGCGTTCAGTCGTCTGCTTGCTGGAGTGGTCGAGAAACTGCCGGGCAGTCTAAGATCGCTGTCATGACGTGCCTGCGTGGCTCGAGTCTTCCGAAGCTGTCCCGGTGACCAGCGAGGAATGCCGGCCTTGTCGCAGGCGTTGCGGACTGCCGTATTCAATCCGTGCTTCGTGTAGCAATTTCCAACCTTGCGAGCTTTCGCCTTGTCGCCGTATGCCTTGCGGACTCCAGGCTCAATTCGTATTCAATCCGCTCCCTGAATCAATCAACAGTGGCAGGTCGTTGGCGTCTTCTGTGTTTTGTTCGGCGGGCTTCTCGGACTTCATGCGATGGGCCAGAACCTGATCGCGGTAGTCCCGCAACGGACTGATGAGTGCTGCGTTCACAAAACGACGACGACGATAGAAATCTGATTTCTCAAGATCCGTTGAATTG
>JANOZG010001005.1:0-7519 GCA_031429275.1 Planctomycetota bacterium | reverse complement strand
AAGCACACGTTGGATTTGGGGATCGCCTGCAGTGTTTGAGCCATGCGATCGACTATGCGACAAAGTTTTCTCGCACGCTTTGCATCGATTGGTCTGACGCCATCTGGTCCGATGGGACTCTCGGATTCGAAACGTTTTTCGACCTGTGCAACATGCCGACAATCGTTCCGGACGACTTCTATCGACACGAATTCGACAGTGTGAATCCACCAGGTTGGGCGAATCAACTGGATCGCCGAGCCGATTCGAAATTCATCTACAAGTCGCCTTACACCTGTTCTCTGGCGGAGGCTGATCATGATGCACAGGTGCTGGTTTATGCAAGTACCGGATATCGCACTTTTTACCAGGCGAATCTGTCATTGCTGCGAGTGAAGCGGGAGTTCCGTAATCTGATTGTGGCGGAGCTAAAGAAATTCGCCGAGTTTCAGACGGTGGTTCATCTGCGTGGCACCGATCGCAATGGCCCGGCTCAGCACGAAGCGTATTTGCAAAAAATCTCTGCCAGCATGTCCGAAGTTTCCACAACGGAACCGTTGCTGGTGGTCACCGACTGCCTGTCGTTGTTTCAACAGTTTCAGAGCAAATGCCCAGGGGCAGTATTGCGGACTCCACACCTGGATCAGTTCACCAGTTCCAGTGGAACCCATTTTCAATCAGTCGTGTCGAAGCATGATTTCAATCTGCAGTTGCTGATCGATTTCTTTCTGATCATCTATGCAAAGAACTGCGTCTCCGACGGAGAATCACTGTTTTCGACAATGGCTCGCTTTCTACGCGGCGGAGATTACACAGATCTGCTTGGCTATGACGCGTGAACTGAGTCCATGTTTTGCCGCCCATGACCTCGGAGTGATCACGCCGGGCCGTTCGTGGTCACTCGTGTATGATCGACTTCATCATGAGCCGGACCTGAAATCAACCAAATCGCATTTGAAGAGAGAACCCTATTTTTCTGCCTCCCTCTTTCAGTTTATTTATCTGGTGCGATTTATACCATGGCGTTGTTTGCGGCCCGATTCAGAAATGTTCTGCACCATTGCTTAAACCGGCAAACCGCACCCCCGGCAACGCTTTGCCCCTGAGGTGCGGTTCACTGTTTGTCGTCGCTGGGAGTTAGTACCGCCAGCGATTTCATTGAAAATCGTCTTACAGCGATCCCATCTGGTCGCCGAATGTGCGCCATTCCATCGTCGATGGATCAGCAACTTTGCGGTAGCCAAGGCTCATCATCACTTCCAGAACTTCGCTCCATGTCGGAAATGGGCGCCCACTTTTGCGTTTGTAGTCATCCATGGCCTTCATGAATTCCACTTCGTTGTCGGAATAGTCGCGTTCGCACGTCGTCGGATCAATCTGTCGGCGTCGTTCCTGACGGCGGCGATCGATGATCTCGCGACGCTCTTCGATCGATATATCCGTCGATGGTGGAGCCTGTTCCAATGCCTGTGGAACGTCAATTTTCGTAATGCGATTTGTTTTTGGCGGAGCGACGGTTTTTTCAGGAACCGCTGGCTTGCGGTCTGTTGTCAGTCGCCTGCGACCTGTTCTGCGTCGATCAGTGACCAGAAGGTCGGAAGAATAGTCGGACATAATCACAGCACCCTCTTCACGTTTGCGGGGACGAAACGAGATTTATTGCGTGGAGACTGAAACCAGCCCTCCATGCAACAGCTTTCGCCGGTCACACTGAGTCGCCGAATTAAATCGGCCCTCAATATCAATCCTTGAGTTTATCGCGACACATCCTTGATCCGACAAATGACTATTCCACGCAATTGGTAGTCAGGATGAGATATTCCGATTGCTGAGGCATGTTCATTGAAAGAAACATTAGCGATCGTGGAAGAAAACCGTCTGTAACGATTAGTCTATTTGTGATACCCAATCGACGTCATCACATCGAACAACTCTTCAAACGTGATGAAGCGTCGGTGATGGGCAATTTTGTAATCGTCCACAGCATTTGCAAGTTCTGCAACTTCCGGACGAGCGGATCGGTCACCGTCGCGAAACTGGCGACGCTCAGTCCCGGTCGATGCTGCACTGACATCACGCTGACGACGTTCCACGAAAACGGCCCCTGGCTGTTCGATCACTGATGACTGACTCATAACGGATTTCCCTTTTCTGGTTGACGCATGCTGACAGCAGCCGCGCAGAATTGATGCTACTTAACCATTGGTTGAGTTTCATTGGGTCGCAATCGACTTTCGAATTCACAAGCCCGATTCGAAGGCACACAACTGCAAAATGACACGATCGCGATGGATCTGCCTTAAATTCGGATTGTCGCGTTTCCGGTTTTTCCTACCGGAGTCTGTTGCGTAAATGCCACAGGGCGTTGAAATACACAAAATCAGACCTGATCATTTCTATGCAAGATTACTCCTCTGTAAATGTGACAGAATAGTTATGACAACGACCTGCGTCCTGGGTGCCGGTGCGATGGGAACAGCCTGCGCATGGATACTCGCTCAAAACAAGGACGACTCAGTTCGGTTATGGGCGAGAAATGAAACGTTCGCTCGACATATTCACGAAACTCGCCAAAACAGTCGTCTGTTACCCAATGTCAGTCTGCCGGCCAGTATTGATGTGACCGCAGATGCAGAATCAGCTCTTCGGAATACCGATGTGGTTCTGATCTGCGTGCCAACTCGAGGTCTTCGCGAGGCTCTGCATTATTTGGCCCCACTGATTGCCGGCCGGGCACTGATGGTCAGTGCCGTAAAAGGGATTGAAAACGAAACCCTGCTTCGTCCCAGCGAGATTATTCAGCAGATTGCCGGACAGCGGCCGGTGGTTGTATTGGGCGGTCCCTGTCACGCCGAGGAAATCACGGCAGGTAAACCTGCGAGTATTGTTGCAGCGTGCGATTCGCTCGATGCTGCGGCACGTATTCAGTCGCTCATGTCGATGGAGACGCTGCGTGTCTATTCCAACGCGGACCAGCGAGGTGTGGAACTTGCCGGTGCTCTGAAAAACGTCATTGCCATCGCTGCAGGGATCTGCGACGGATTGCAATTCGGCGACAACGCGAAAGCGGCACTTCTCACGCGTGGTCTGGCTGAAATGGTGCGATTCGGCACAGCGATGGGCACAAACAGTGAAACGTTCTTCGGGCTTGCCGGCCTGGGTGATCTTGTCACAACCTGCAACAGTCAGCACAGCAGAAATCGGTTCGTCGGCGAAGCTCTGGGACGCGGCCGAACGCTTAAGGAGGTCCAGGATTCAATGACAGCAGTCGCCGAAGGGATCTTTACTGCTCGCAGCGTCTACCAGCTTTCACAGCAGAAAGGCATCAACATGCCGATCGCCGAACAGGTCTATCGCGTGCTGTTCGAAAACAAATCCCCGCGCGAGGCAACTATCGAATTAATGCAACGCCCTCTGAAACTGGAAGGATGATCATGAGAACCCTGATTCGCAACGCGACCGTGGTGTTGCCAGACTCGACAGAGAAAGTGAATGTCCTGATTGAGGGGCACCGCATCGCCTCAATCGATGCGCCGGATTCCTCGCGGGCGGACGAAATCGTTGATGCCAACGGCCTGCACCTGATCCCCGGTTTGATAGACGATCAGGTCCATTTTCGTGAGCCCGGACTGACCCACAAAGAGGATTTGCATCATGCCACGCGTGCATGTGCCAAAGGGGGTGTCACTTCGTTTCTTGAGATGCCAAATACCAGGCCTACTACCACAAGCGTGCAGGCTTTGGAAGAAAAGCTTGCCATCGCCGCTCGATCATGCCAAGTAAATTATGGTTTTTACATTGGTGCCACGCCTCACAATTTGGATGAATTGCAAAAGGCGACTCGCACACCTGGCATCAAAATCTTTATCGGTTCCAGCACGGGCGATCTGCTGGTTGATCAACAGGAGGCATTGGAAAGGATCTTCGCGGAGACAACTCTTCCAATTTGCGCGCATTGCGAAGACGAAGCGACGGTCAGAGCTAACTCTGCACGTTTGAACGGTGGTCACGACATTTCCGACCACAGCAGAATTCGGGACCACAAAGCAGCAATCATCGCGACGAAGCGGGCCGTGGAACTCGCCGAGCGACATAAACATCGATTCCATGTGTTGCACGTGTCTACTGCCGAAGAAGTTGAGTTCCTGCGTGGCACCAGTGATCTCATCACCGCTGAAGCATGTCCTCACCACATGTTCTTCAACATCGATGATTATCCGCGTTTGGGCACACTGATTCAGATGAATCCTTCGATTAAGACGGCCGCCGACAACGCAGCGATTTGGCAGGGTCTGCTCGACGGAACTCTGGAGGTCGTCGCCACAGATCATGCGCCACACACTCTCGAAGAAAAGAGACAGGCCTATCCAAAGTCTCCCAGCGGCCTGCCAGCGGTTGAGAACTATCTTGCACTGCTGCTTAACGAAGTCAATCGCGGCCGCTGCACGATCAGTCAGGTCGTATCATGGACATCAGCCGCCCCAGCTCGCGTCTGGAACTTACAGGACAAAGGCCGCATCGCAGAGGGCTATGATGCAGATCTCGTCCTTGTCGATCTGAACAAGACTCAGACAATCCTGAATGAAAACCAACTCACGAAATGTGGCTGGTCGCCATGGCACGGAGAAACTCTGACCGGGTGGGCGATCCGTACCTGGGTTATGGGAAAAACAGTCTTCGCTGAAGGACGCATTGTAGACGACGTTCGTGGCGAGGAGATCAAGTACTTTCCCAGAGAATCCTGAGCTGCTTTCGATGTGCTTCATTATCGTATTCCTCAATTGAAATTTCCGCGTTATCAACGCCTTAACGGAGTTCCCATGACAAAACCCTATCCATCATCATCAAGGTTCTTTTCGTGCATGAGAGCACACGCGGCTTGCTCCACCGGCTTTCCGAGATCGTTACGAAGTTCAATGGTCACTGTGTTCTTTCTTTTGTTTGCAGCACTGGTGACGGGACGCATCGCCACAGCTGACGACAAGGCAAAGGAAATCGCAAAGGGGCTGCTCAAGGCGCTGATCGAATCTCAACTGGAGCGTCAGGGCCGCGATTCGTTTCGCCCTGGACAAGCAGCCCCGCCTGTTCAAGCGGATATTCCTCGCCCGGTTCAGGCAACCAATGAAATGGTGCAGATGCGGCGACTTCTGGCGTCCTTGAATCAGGAAACAGCCACGTTAACGGCGCAGTTGAATGCCGATTCGCGTCGAAGCCCGAACGCTCGGAACCTGCTTCCGGATGCACTTCAGTTTCAAGCAACAACAACTGCGACGTTGCAACGAGCTGAGCGAGAAAATAACCATCTTGTGCTGCAGCTGCCTCTGCAAACACTCGATCAAAACTGGAAACCGCTGGCCCACAGAATCGCATCCACTCAAGGCACCAGTGCAGCGACGCGTGAATGTACGGATCGAATCAGTCGGTTTAACGCGCAGCTTTGCCAGATTCTGGGTATTCGTGAACAATTCAACGGTCGCGAGCTTGTCCGTGCTGCAGACCTGCTTGCTGCCGACCTCAAGACACTGACGGACGATGTCAGCTATACCGGTTCTTCGAACGTCAAGACGCAGCGACTGATTCCCAGAATGAGACGACTTCAGGAACAGGCAACTCTCTTTGCTAATCTGTCCGCCAGCGGCGCTCAGTTTCCGACAGTGGTTGCCGAGTATCGCGTTCTGTTTCAATCCTGGCTGGCACTGCGACCAGAACTGGATCAGTACCCCGTGCGCACGGTCGCTCGAACGGTCAGTCGCATTCAGGAAACCCATCAAACGATTCACCAGTTGCTTCGACTGGATTTTGGGATCGATCTCGCCCTGATTCAGAAAATGTCGGAAGCATTGGAACGCGATATCACCGAGCTATGCCGAACGGTCACGCTCGAGCAGATTATGACATTGCCCGACAGCCGATCGTTGCCGTCATCGGCCGATGCCCTGTTCGGCATGGCACAGAATCTGTCCGACGTGGTGGCTCGAAAGGAATCAATTCAAGCCATCGGCGAAGCATGGCTGTATCTGGATGAACAATGGCATCTGTTCGAGTTTTATCTTTCGCCAATCCACACGCCCGATACCTGCCGAAGGATTGAAGGACTGTCACAGTCGATCACTTCTTTGAAAAACGCGATCGGAGTCTCCGTAGTGTTTGACAGAAATCAGGTCCTGCAGCAAACGGCTGCGCTGGAATCACTGACCGAACATTTGCATGAAGTGTTGCATCGCTGGTTCAGTCGCCCCGGTCAGCAGGCTGCTGGCCTGATCGAGAAAACGCATCAACTTGAGGATCGTTGTGCGGAACTGACAGCTCTCGCCAATTCAAGGCGAGACCCGGCCGCTATCGGTGCAAAATGCGACGAGATCATTCTCGCATGGCAACAAGTTCGCCCTGAACTGAGCAAGTGCCAGACTGAGGAACGCGAGTCAATCGAACAAATCATCGACGACTTCGTGCCTGCGCTGATTCGTCTGCGAACGATGATGGAAGAATAGAGAACGATCCAACAACAACGGGCCGGGCTGTCGAATAGATGGTTGCCCGGCTCGATCATCTGTTCCCTTTGAAAAACGAGCCTGCATGAAATCGGTGGCATCACAGAAAGTGCTTTCGGCCGCTTCGCGCGAAGAACTGCTCAGCACGTTGAGGGCTCGATTTGAAGAGAACATGAAGCGGCACGCTCGAGTGAAGTGGGCCGAGGTTCTGGCGCGGCTCGACGCCAATCCCGCCAAGCTCTGGTCTTTGTACGAAATGGAACGCACTTTGGGCGAACCGGACGTTGTGGGGTTCGACAAGAGCAGGGGCCAGTACAACTTTTTTGATTGTTCGGCGGAGACTCCCAAGGGCCGAACGAGTCTGTGCTACGACCGCGACGGACTGGAGTCCCGCAAAGAGCACAAACCAGTGAACAACGCGATCGACATGGCAGCCGCCATGGGGATTGACCTTCTGACGGAAGACCAATATCGACAGCTACAGACACTAGGTGAATTTGATACGAAGACATCAAGCTGGTTGCAAACTCCTTCGGAAGTCCGAAAACTCGGAGGAGCAATCTTCGGCGATCGCCGTTTCGGCCGCGTCTTCGTCTACCACAACGGCGTGCAATCTTACTACGGCGTCAGGGGATTCCGAGGCTCGCTGTGGGTCTGACGTCCGCTGAATGAGTGAGGTATCGACCCTGACTGTGACGTTTAACCCGTGGCCGACAGGCCAGGATGTACTGCGGCCTGGCCTGTCGGCCTCGGGTTAAACTCTCTCTTGAAAGAACCGGGCTCCTTCAATCCCACTAATGAATCGGGCGTTTGTGTCAATTGGGCACGAACAAAACGGGTGCCAGGCTCAATTCGTATTCAATCCGCTCCCTGAATCAATCAACAGTGGCAGGTCGTTGGCGTCTTCGGTGTTTTGTTCGGCGGGCTTCTCGGACTTCATGCGATGGGCCAGAACCTGATCGCGGTAGTCCCGCAACGGACTGATGAGTGCTGCGTTCACAAAACGACGACGACGATAGAAATCTGATTTCTCAAGATCCGTTGAATTG
>JANOZG010001004.1:0-5542 GCA_031429275.1 Planctomycetota bacterium | reverse complement strand
GTATTGATGCGAATATAAGTCGCTGGGTCGGCCAGTTCAGCGCCGAAGGTCGAGAAGCCGCTGCACATCAAGGCAAGGCTGGCGAAAACGAGTACTTCATCGTCAATATCTCCGGCACTTTTGGAAAGACGAGTGGCCCGCCATTCGCCAGCAAGACAACGCCAACTCCAGGCCAGCGTATGATCGGGATTATTCTGAATCTGGAGGGTAAGAACGTGTACTTTTTGAAACTGACTGGACCTGACGCCACCGTCGCCGCACAAATAGATGCGCTGCGAGCATCGATTGGTGGAGATAAGGACTCAGAGAAAGAATACGAGTTCTGAAGTTGAATTAACGCATAACGGACATCGACGATGAAGTCAGCATTGTGGCAAATTGCCGATCTGTTGTTTCCATCGCGATGCGCGTTGTGTGGTACCGATGATCATGCAGCCCTCGATGGCGGCAACGCCTATTGTCTGACATGCATCCAACAGCTTACGCCAGCTCCTGTTAATCGTTGTCAACGCTGCGCTGCCGAGATCGGGCCATTTGCGACATCAAACGGTGGATGTGTTCATTGTCGCAATCGTGCTCTGCGATTCAAAGATGTTGTGTGCCTTGGCATGTACGAGGGCTCGCTGCGGAAAGCCCTGCTTGCCGCAAAGTGGTCGTTTTCGGCAGTACGAATGAAGTCTCTTGGCTCACTTCTTTCGACCGCTCGACTACATGAGATTAAGGAGAAGAACTACGACCAGATCGTGCCGATTCCTCAGCATTGGCGTCAACGGCTTGTTCGCAACTTCAATCCCGCCCTGGTAATCGGCAATGAGCTGGCATCGCGACTGAATATTAGTTGTGATGTGCATATCCTGAAAAGAGCGTCTCAAACACGACCACAGAAGCGAGTCGCCGTAAATCAGCGATTCAGCAACCAGAGTGGTGCCTTGGCGGTCACAGATTGGCGGTCAGTGCAAGGCAAACGCATCCTGATCGTCGATGACGTGCTCACGACGGGTGCGACTTGTTCTGAAGCCGGTAAAGTGCTGAAAGCCGCCGGTGCCAAATCGTGTTCGGTCGCTGTACTGGCCCGCGTGCTGGACCATTCGGCATAAGCAAGCTCGCATGCCAGTGTTTTGAATTGCAATGAACAACCTGAAGTGCCGCAATAATAATCACTGGTGCAGAAGTTTCTCTGTTTAACGTCAGCCACAGGCGTACGTGAAACAAAGACAGCGCGTACGCCTGCGGCTGACGGTTAAACGAGTTTTGTGAATGGACTATGCACCAGTGCTTATGGGTTCGCTGGCAATGGAAACTTGTGGCGATCCAGCGTAATATCGTCGAAGATATCTCAAGGGAACACCGTAGCAACAGGGATGCTTGACTTCATGGCGATCACGCGACATTTTTTGGACTGGAAAAAGCCCGCTCTTCCAGCTGCAGCCGATTATCTGATCAGTCGGTACGCGAACGGTGACCTGCTGGATATGTCGAAAGTGATTCTGGTCTTTCCCGGTCGCCGAGCGGCTCGGCGAATGCTGGAACTTCTAGTCCAGCGAGGCAGTCCGAAATGGCCCGCACTGGTGCCGCCCCGGATGACGACGTTCAACCAGTTTCCGGAACTGTTGTATCCGCTGCAGCAGAAACTCGCAGACGATCTGACGCAGTTGCTGGTCTGGCGAAAAGCTCTTTATGCCGTGCAGGCAAACGAAATTCGCGCGGCGCTGCCGAATCGGCCGGACGAGAATTCCGTCTCCTCGTGGTTGGCACTTTGCGAGTCGCTTCGCAAACAACACAATGAGCTCGCCGCAGACGGCATGGAATTCGACGAAGTTCATTTGAAACTCGTGGAACTAGGAAATCTCGAAGAGGCCGAACGCTGGAAAGCACTACGTCGAATCCAGGCCGAATACCTGACGCAGCTGGATAGCCTGAAACTCTGGGACCGCCAGGCCGCACGACTTGTTGCTGTTCAGCAGAACGAATGTCACACGGATAGTGATATTATTCTTATTGGCACAGTGGACATGAATCGCATCATCCGGCAGATGCTGGATCAGGTTGCCGATCGCGTCACGACTATTATTCACGCGCCGGAATCTGAAGCCGATGCGTTTGATGAACATGGCTGCGTTCGACCTGAACAGTGGGAGACGCGACTGCTGAACATCCCGCTGGAAAATACTCGCATCACGGATTCACCGTTACAGCAGGCTCAGCTGGCGATGGTTGAACTCGCCAGCTTCGATGGCAGATTTCGAGCGGACGACATCACCATCGGTGTGGCTGATGATTCCATGGTTCCGACGTTGACTCAAGCGATGGCCGACGCTGGGATCGCCGGACAATGGCCGATCGGCATGCTGCTTCGTGATTCGCGGCCATATCAGTTGCTGTCCGCCATGGCATTGCACGTGGCATCAGCGCGTGATGAGTTGCCGCCGGATTTTGCAACGCTGACCGACTTTGTGCGACATCCGGACGTCTACGACTGGATCAGCGAGCATCTGAATCAGAATCTCAATGACGGAGAAGCGTGTGCTCACCGCAGCGGCTGGCTCAACGAACTTGATCAATACCTCGCTGAACATCTGCAGCTTACGCCCGGTGTGCTGCTGGGCAGATCACCTCGCCGTACAATCGTCGCAGAAGTTTGCCGCGCGGCGGAATTCCTGTTGCGATGTCTGATCCCCGACGCCATCGATGCAGAAAGTGCTCGATCCGCCGTCGGTCGAGCGACGCCAGCCCCGAAGCCTTTCAAAAAATCGCGACAAAGAACGCTCGACGAACTGGAAGAATCCGCCGACGCATCGCTCACGCAGCAACTGGAACGCAAGCGTTCGCTGTCCGAATGGGCCGATGGAGCCGTGCGCATTCTGGCCACGATTTATCGTGATCGTGAACTAAAAGCGGACTCAGAAGCAGATCGAGCCATCGTAGCCTGTGTCACTTGCCTGCAGGAATTCAACGAACAACTGCGACGTGTTCCGCCGAGCGTGTTGCCTGAATGTACGGCCAGTCAGGCTTTGCAATTGCTGTTGCGTCAAATTGGTGAAGCCTCGATTCCGCCTGAATCCAATGATGAGGCCGTTGAGTTGCTTGGTTGGCTGGAATTGCCGCTCGACGACAGTCCTGTGCTGGTCTTGACCGGCTTCAACGAAGGCAAGATTCCGGAATCGATCAACGCTGACGCGTTCATGCCTAACAGTCTTCGTACCCGACTTGATCTGACGGATAATCGCCGCCGTTACGCCCGCGATGCATACGCATTGACTTCGGTGCTGCAGAGTCGCCGCAGAGTTGTGCTGATTGCCGGACGCACCGACGTGAAGGGCAATCCGCTGGCTCCCAGTCGATTATGGTTTGCTGCCGATGCTGTGTCGCTGACTGAGCGTGTCCGTCGTTTTTACGATCCGGCGTTTGCTGCTGATGTCGCCGCCATGTTGCCAATACCAACAGAACATGAAGCTGAGCCACCTCGACACAGTGGCTTTATTATCCCGCCGCCACTGTCTGTTCCGCCAGCTCCGGAAGAAATTCCAGTCACCAGTTTTCGCGACTATCTGAACTGTCCGTATCGTTATTTCCTGAGTCGCGAGTTGCGACTGAATCTTGTCGAAGACGACGTTCGTGAACTTGACGCACGCGCGTTCGGAAGTCTGATTCACGAAGTTCTGAATGAGTTCGGTCAGTCACGTTACCGCGACGCTTTTGACGATGAAGCCATTCAGCGTTTTCTGCTTGACGCCCTTCACAAGGCGGCCCTGGGACGATTCGGCCGCACGCGATCTGCGACTGTCAGCGTGCAACTTAAGATGATTGAGTCCAGACTGTCTGCGTTTGCAAGATGGCAGGCCGAAAACAGCCGCGCTGGCTGGCGAATTCATCAGACAGAAAAGAAGTACGAATGCACCGACTTCACAGACATTCATGATCGGCCGGTAAAACTTGTGGGCCGCGTAGATCGAGTCGACAAGCATGTGCAGACCGGTCAGTATCGAGTCCTCGACTACAAAACCAGCGAATCTGCATTACCTCCAAAGACGACACACCGCAGCAAGGACGAATGGATCGACCTGCAACTGCCTTTGTATCGATTGCTTGTCCGATCAGAAGGCATTACCAGTAACGTGGAGCTTGGCTATATTCAGCTTCCCGGCGAACTCTCAAAAATCGGCGCGGCGATTGCGGACTGGACCGACGCAGAACTACTGGACGCCGAAAACCTTGCGCGCATCATTGCGGCCGATATCATCGACCTGAAAATCACAGACGTTATCCCATCCGGTGAACGCAGGTCGTCCGAGTACTCTCGCATCTGTCAGGACACTGTGATCGATCGCGCAATGCCATGGTTGACGAATTGGCCCGGACGCCGAGTGTTGTAACAGTGGAAGCTCGTCTTTGATTTCATAAATCAACCCATCACTTCGCGTCTGAAAAATCGAGTGTGAAAATATGCGAATCGAAACTTAGTTCGAGCTGATGTTTTGGTTCATCGATTCGCAGCCAGTGATCGTTTAATGTTAAGCCAACATCGGCCGCATTGAGGATGTCTTTCCCTGTTCTGACGTCGATGACGCGGGCTCCGTAGTGTGTTTTGCGTGCTCCGGTATCCGAATCCGCTTCACCGCCGCGTTTGAGTAGAATCATGATCGGTGCGTTTGGCAGAATGACACGTGCCTGAGCCGATGCGCAGCGAATGTATCGATGGTCCAATGGTTCGTCCCAGAGCAGATCCATGGTCTTGCCGTTGATACAGTACATTCGACCATAAATGTGCATTGCCTGCATCACGGGGTCGAGGTCAATCGAAGGGTCATCTACCGCTTCTGGCAACACGACGTAGTTGCCCATTGTTTGCACCAAAAACAGCTCGCGAGGTTTCGGCACAGGTGTCACGTCGAGACTGGCCAAAAACTGCCCTGTATCAAGTCGAATCAGTTTCAATTCACTTCCTTCGCCAAGGGTCGCAACGATGTCGTTGGTGACGTTGGAGAAAACAGAATCTGCTGGCAGATCGATCGACCAGGTGACCGTATCCGTCATGAGATCGCGACATTCCACGGCAGACCTCGTTGTTCCAAGGCGAAATAAGACGCACGACTGGCCATGCAATGCGATTCTCCAGAGCAATTCTTCGCCGGGTTCCAGTTCGAAGTCGTAGACGGATGATCCGACGTTGCCCACGGCATCGCCCCACCATTCGGGCAGCCCGGAAACCTTCGTTTGAGATCCGTCGATAATATTTCGAGCTTCGATCCGTCCGGTTCTTCGAGAAAGAATCAGTACTGAATCCGGAGTTGTCAACAACTTTGCATCCAGAGAGAGACCGTCCATTTGCCACATCAGACGGCCGGTTAAACTATCGAACACAAAAAGCCGTTGTTCGGCGATCACTGCGACGGCGGTGGAGGTTACCGGAGCAACGGGATAGTAGCCTGACAGCTGAGGTGCGAATTGAGTCAAACTGTCGGTGAAGTCCGCATTTCGGCGATCTTCGATGGTTTCCGGATCAGACGGGAGAGATTCCAGATTCCTTTTCCACAAGACACGC
>JANOZG010001003.1:0-4679 GCA_031429275.1 Planctomycetota bacterium | reverse complement strand
GTGCCCATGGATCTACTTCCGGTGGCAATTCCCGAGGTGCGGTTTATCTTCTGTTCTCTGACGGAACTGGCGGCGTTCGTTCTTCCACGAAGATTTTCGACGGAAGCTCCGGCCAACCTGTTCTGCGGGATTGGGCAAGTTTCGGCAGTTCGATCGCTGCGACATCTCCGAAAATAGCCTCAGAACAACGGAAATTCCTCGTGGGAGCGTTCGCAGACAATTCGGGCAAAGGTGCCATATACGAAATAGAGGTCAAGTCGTCGGGTATAACCAGCGTGGCCAAGAGAATCACCGACGGTGAAAACGGCGGACCGACGCTGGCCGTAAACGATGCCTTCGGAAGTGCCGTTGCCTCCGTGGGAGACATCAATGGCGACGGGATCACAGATCTGGCAGTTGGTGCCTTCTTTGACGACACCGGAGGCACCGATCGTGGAGCTGTCTATGTGCTGTTGATGAATGCTGATTCGACCGTAAAGCAATACAA
Organism: Planctomycetota bacterium; assembly: GCA_031429275.1. Classification (GTDB taxonomy): domain Bacteria; phylum Planctomycetota; class Planctomycetia; order Planctomycetales; family Planctomycetaceae; genus SXXK01. The sequence continues at coordinate 4,192 of JANOZG010001003.1, read as the reverse complement.
GAAGATCGCAAGCAATACCGGCGGTGGACCTTCGCTGAAAAACGACGACATCTTTGGTAGTTCCATCACCGGACTGGGAGATCTCGATGGCAATGGCGTTCCGGATTTCGCTGTCGGTGCTGCGAACGATGACACTGGCGGCAAAGATCGCGGTGCCGTCTATATTTTGTACATGAAAGCGGATGGGACCGTTAAGCGATTTGAAAAACTTGCCAGCGGAAGTCCCGGTCTGCCCGGCCTGAAAGATTCGAACTTCTTTGGAACTGGTCTCGCTAATCTTCACGACTTCAACGGCGACGGAATTAGAGATATCGCAGTTGGTGTTCAGGGCGACGGTGTTTCAAAAACGGACCTTGGCGCAGTGCATCTTCTGATTTTGAAAGGCCCGGATCCTGCAAATGGACAGCCTGTGATTAAGACTCCGAACAACCTGATCACGAATGATCGTCGCTTCACACTGAAATGGAATGCCGTTGCCGGAGCTGATGGATACGACGTCTATTACACATATGCCGCCACAAACACTGCTGGGTATGTCAAGCAAGTTGTCACTACCAATTCGTTTACTCCGCCGAGTGATCTGCCAATCGGTACCTACAACATCTGGGTGCGTGTCAAACAGCTCAGTGGCACGACGTCTCCATGGAGCAAATCGATCGCCGTTCGAGTTTCGACAATCCCGACTTTCAACGAAGTTCCAACGGGCCAGACAGGTCAACAACCGATGCTCAGTTGGGCTCCGGTTTTCGGCGCTGTCCGTTACGAGGTGTGGGTGAATAACCTGACGACAGGACAGACCAAACGTTTCTGGGATGACAAAGTCACGGCGACGGCGCTGACGGCTTCGCAGCTCAACAGCTTCGGCAATCATCGAGCTTGGGTGCGTGCATATGACGCTGCCGGCGTTTCATCGGAATGGTCGGCAGCTAAGGAGTTTTTCATTGGACCACAGCCGATAGGTCCGATTCAGCCGACTTTTGAACGTCGTCCGGCCTTCGTTTGGACGAAGCTCGAGGGGGCTGCCAAATACCAGCTTTACCTGGAAACGTCTGCTGGCATCGTCATACATTCGAATCTGACCGAAACGTCCTTTACACCAACAACGGATTTACCAATCGGGTTGATCAAATGGTGGATTCGAGGGACCTCAGCAAGTGGCTGGACCGGTGCCTGGAGCATCAGAGCTGTTACGCATGTTGGAGGCCAGAGTTCCGTAACGGTTGTGACAAATCCTGCGTCCGGCAACGGACTTCTGTTTCAATGGCAGGGCGTCACTGGAGCGTCGCGTTTCATTTTACACATCGAAGCATCTGACGGCAAAGTCATTTATCGCGATGAGAGTGTCACCGAAACGCAGTTCGTGCCAAAGTTTCAATTCGAGTCTGGGTCGTATCGAGTCTGGGTGAAAGCGATCAGCAGTGCCAACAATTGGTTCGGAATCTGGTCAAACCCAGCAAGCTTTGTGATCGCAAAGATTGATGACAACACAATGATTCCAGAAGATGTTAACTGGAAAGAAATCAATGCTCTAAAAACGGTATCAGCCCTTCTACCACCGCAGATTCCTTCAAATCCGGCAACGGTCGTAGCCGATCGCAAACGGCCGGCTGATCAGAACTTCGAAGGCTTTCAAACCGATGACCATACTGGAATTCGAATACAGGATACCGCCACTGATTCGAACGAGTCACCAGACCACGCCTCATCCGCCAATGATCTGATGATGGCCTATTTTACACTTATGCAGGAATAGACTTATCTGCCCCAATCGACTTGAGCCTGAGGCACTAGCCGATTCAAGAGCGAAAATCGGCTAGCGCCTCAGGCTCAGGAGGTCAAATTCCCTCTGCGGGTCACCAAAGTCACACATCATTTCGACCGCTTGCAAAAGACTCATTTGGTTGCAGCCACTATCCAATTGTTTCCTTGATCGTCAATGTAGTTCCGCAGACGCATCCAAAAACGCAAGCCAGACATAAATGGAGCCAACCACTCTGAAATACAACCTCTTCAGGCGGATAGAAGAGCTAATCTGTGAGAGCAATAACTGTGGCCACAGCGCGCCCAGGTATCGCGACCGATTCAGTGCTTTTAGAAAATGGATCGAGGAGAAGAAGTGATGAACACAGCCGAGAAATCTGCATTCCTTGCTCGCTGATATCGTGTTTCTGACCGCGCAGGCCACCGCGATCTGATCTCACAAAGTGTGATGGGAATCAACTCTCGCCAGCGTTCCAGCAGATTCGGCAGGTTTGAAAACGACTTTCGCTGGAAAACTGGAGAAGCGACTTCCTGCTCGGGCAAAATTAACGAACAACCGCACAATGGCGCTTCCAACCGTTGCCGGATGTCCTAAAGTCACGCCTGCTGACAATTTCTTTTTTCAGCAGCGACTGGCGAGTCTGTGATTATTTGTGTGGATGATATTGGACGGAATAGATTCTTATGGCTTTTCCAAAACCATTTTTTCGCTGGCGACCTCATCCGTGGCATGGCCTCGAAGTTGGCCCGAATCCGCCGCACTTGGTCAATGCCTTCATTGAAATCTCGCCATTCGATCTTGTTAAGTATGAAGTTGACAAAGTCACTGGCTATCTGCGAGTGGACCGACCACAGCGCACATCTTCACAGCCGCCAGCGTTGTATGGCTTCGTGCCAAGAACATTTTGTGGACAACGTGTGGCTGAACTGATGCCCAAGGCCCGCAAAGGTGACGGCGACCCGCTGGATATTTGCGTCTTGAGTGAACGACCGATTACAAAATCGGAAGTGATCGTCACAGTTCGCGTCATCGGCGGATTACCGATGCTGGATGGTGGAGAAGCTGACGACAAGATCATCGGCGTGCTGGCACAGGATATGATCTGGTCGCACGTGGAAGATCTTGACGAACTTCCACAGGCATTGGTTCAGCGACTGCGGCACTATTTTACGACCTACAAAACGATGCCGGGCGAAACGACTCAACAGGTTTCAATCGACCACATCTACGACCGCGCCCACGCCGAAAAAGTCATCCTTGCCGCGATGGCGGATTACGACGATGAATTCGGCGGAGCGTGATTGCTTTCAAGTCGGCTCAACGTAGAGTCTTTCTCAGATGAACGCATGCAAAATGTGTTTGCATGGGCAAGATGGGTTTATTGAACCGGACTCGCAGAGAAGGCCACGCGCGAATTAATGGCTGGCTGCTCGCCGAGTCCGGTGAAACGCAAAACCAGCTCTGTGCGATATGCTGGCGACCGATGTTGGCTCACGAATAAGGAATCTCCGTATTCCGCCTTAAAAACGTCTCGATTCCGGGTTCTGCTTTCGGACGGTGAGGAGACTCCGTACAATGCTGCGTGCAGCGGAAGACGCCTGCAAATACCCTACCTTCGCTCGGCATTTATCCCACCGCATCCGAGAATTGACATGTTAACACGATCGACTTTTCCTTGCGCTAGAGCATCACTGTGCGTGCTGATCTGGGCTGCGTGCTCGATGGCGTTGAAGGCTCAGGTAGATTTTAATCTGCAGGTGCGACCGATCCTTGCCGAACATTGTCTTCAGTGCCATGGACCCGATGCCGAAAAACGCAGCGCGGATTTGAGGCTTGATGTTGAGGCAGAAGCAAAGAGGTCGGCGATCGTTGCGGGCTCGGCCGATGGCAGCGAGTTGCTGCATCGCGTTCAATCAACAGATCCTGAAACTGTGATGCCGCCGCCTACGACTGGAAGAGTGCTCACTGAAGCACAAAAAGAAATTCTGCGGCAGTGGATTGTGGAAGGTGCGAAGTATTCCGGCCACTGGGCTTTTCAGCCGATTGCGGGTTCTGAGTCGCTGCTAAATTCGCTGCCTGAATCAAAAGCCAATGCTACTCCCGTTGATCGATTCCTGTTACACAAACTGCACGATGCAGGTTTGGAATACTCCAAGCCAGTAAGTCGCGAACAGTTCATTCGCCGTGCGACGTTTGATCTCACCGGACTGCCGCCGACATGGTCTGAAGTCGAAGCGTTCGAAAATGACGCAACAGAAGGCAGAGAAGAGCGATACAACAAAAGATTTTTTACGATCAAAATTTTCTATGGGTTTTGCATTATATATTTCTATCAGTTGTGATATGTAGGGAATCCTATGAGGTCGCATTTCACAAACTGAACTTCCAAAAGTCATCTGAAGAATCTATCTACGAGTTATGCTGCACTGT
>JANOZG010001002.1:0-4535 GCA_031429275.1 Planctomycetota bacterium | reverse complement strand
GCTTCTTCACAAATCGGCTAGCGCCTCAGGCTCGATCTGAGTTTCTGCTGAATTCTGGGCTTCATCTTTCGCAACTTCCTGATTGAGATCATCATCCAGAATCATAATCTTCTGCCAGATTTTGCGACTGATGCCATTTGTCAGAGTTTCAATATCGTTGACGGCCTGCAGGACGACGCTGTCGGATGTGCTCTGAGCGTACAAGGCCGCAAGCTTGCCAACAAGGGACAACATTTCGCTGCAGTAATCCAGATAACGGGTGAGTTGAAATGCAGTCAGCGTTCGCTGAGGTGATGACTTTGTTCGTTTGCTGCCGGTGCTCAAGAGTTGACTTGGATCCTTCGTCAGCTGATGCATGTCGATGACATGCGAGACCGCTCGCAGCTCATCAATCGCATGCAGGACGCGCGCCCGTTTCAGTCGAGATTCGAGCGAGAACAGAAAGAACAGCGCCGCCCCCGTCACCACGATCGTGTTCGTTCCGGCATCGAGTTCTTCGAGGCTGAATTTATCGTGATTTACCAGAATTGGCTGAATCACAAGCCACGCCAGTCCGGCCGCTGCCGCAATCACCAGAATTACAGCAACACGAATTGCTTTATAAGGGCGTGAAACCCAGGCAATGCGTCCACACGTCTCCTCCGCAATTGCTGACAAATCCTGACAGACGCCATTGAGACTCGCTCCAGGAAACCGTTCGTTGATTCGGTTTCCAAGTGTCTTGAGCGTGGCAATTGTCTTTTGTGGATCGAGTTTACGGTACATCGTGCAATTTCCTGGTGATGTAATTCGCAGCAGCGTCGAGTTCAATTCTGCTCCGCAGCATTCTGCAACGCAGTGCTTCAAATTTCTGCGGCAGACAACTTCTGAATCTCTACGATCATCGTGACTCCCAACGAAAACTGCCAGAGTCTGGATCATCGAAAAAAATAAGAAAGTGCCTTTCTGCCTGATGAACAAGGCATATCTGGTATTTGGGGTTCCTATTCTGCGTCGGTTTTCGAGTATTGGCACGGTCATTGCTTTTGTCCTCGAAGGTGATTGGGACGCAAGTCATGGCCCGCCTTGTGTTCCTGCACAATGAGCGGCCTGGGTAACCAGGCCGCTCTGCTTTTTTCGAAGAACTGCCACTGATTCAACAACATGGGTTTCATCTCTTGTGGCAGTTCTTCAGTTTATTCTTCATTCGCGTGCACTACTCCTCAACAACTTTGATTGACAACCTGGTCTGAGGACAATTCGTGAAGCCGCGAAGTGAATCACACCTCGACGCACATCTTCTTCGCGCTTCGGCGCACTTCTGAGCCTGAGCCGCTAGCCGATTCCAAATAGTCGAATCGGCTGGCGGCTCAGGCTCACGGCATTTTGGTCCGCTGAGTCACTCAGTTTGCGGCTTCGATCTCCCGCTGTAAGATGGGTGCACTGGATTGATAGATCCAGCTTCAGATCTCATCATCGCAATTAAGCGGGCCCTCGATGATGCGACATCTTCGCACTGCCACTTTTTTTCACCTTTGCGTCGTAAGCTGCGCGAGTGCAATTTGTTTTCCCGAGTTGCATGCTCAGGATACGGCGACCTCAGCTCCACCCATTGTTGATCTCTTTGATGGCAGGACACTCGATGGCTGGGAAGGCGATTCAGCTCACTGGCGAATTGAAGACGGCACCATCCTTGGCGAAATTGCTAAAGGGCAGTCGCTCAACAAGAACACATGGCTCGTTTGGCGCGGCGGGGAACTCAGCGACTTCGAACTGAACGTGCAGTTCAAATTAACCGGATTACCCGCTGCGAATTCTGGAATTCAGATTCGTTGCCAGGTGCACAACGTCGATCATGTCGCTGGCTATCAGGCTGACCTCGATATGGGCGCCACGTGGCTCGGCCGCATCTACGACGAACACGGCCGCGCGCTGCTGGTCGAACGGGGTAGCCGAGTCCAGATTCTTCCCAACGGCGAACGCCATGTTGAAACCTTCGCGCCGGCCAATCAGTATGCTGTCCTGTTTCGGGACAACGATTGGAATGATTACCGCATCGTCGCCGTCGGCGATCATTTTCGAATCTACATAAACGGCACGTTGTTCAGCGAATTGCTGGATCAGCAAATCGGCGAGCAGGATCTCAATGGAGCCCTGGCATTTCAACTCCACAGCGGGCCCGAAACCAGAATCCAGTTTCGCAACATTCGCCTGGAACACTTGAAGCCAGGCGATCCCCGAATGCCAACGTTTGCCATCAAGCACCAGATGAAACCTCGGAACAAGCCGGACGAAAAAAATGCAGGCATCGTGCCAACTGGAAAAGATGGCAAGCCACTGAATCTGGGATTCGAAGCCGGCGACCTTTCAAACTGGACCGCGACCGGAACCGCCTTCAACAAACAGCCGGTGAATCGCGACGGCATAGCTCAACGCTGGCAAGGCCAGGTCAGTAACAAGGACGGCGACTACTTCATAGGTGGCTACGAAATCTTACAGGACGCCGGAAGCGGGACACTCATATCAGCCACGTTCAAAGTCACAAACCCATACGGCAGTTTTTTGTTCGGCGGCGGCGAGGCTCCAACAACTCGAACGGATGTTGTATTGCTTAACGATGACGGCAGCGAAAACTCTGTCATCTTTAAGGCCGTTGGTACCAATCAGGAACAAATGCGCCGCGTCGCAGTGGATCTTCGTAAGTTCGAAGGCAAGTTCATTCCCGATCGCGACGGAGATGACAAACCGGACTCCGAACCAGTCGCGCTGCTCGATGGGTTCGGATTCGCGGACACTCACGAAACGCTCAACAGTTTCATGTGGGGGCCTGACGGTTGGTTGTATGGAAACCAGGGCGTGTTCAATTCATCGCAAATCGGCAGACCTGGTGCGGTCAAAGAGGATCGAAAATACCTGGCCGCCGGAGTCTGGCGTTACCATCCGACATGGCGGATCTTCGAAGTGTTCGCGCACGGCGGCGGCAATCAGTGGGGGGCTGGACTACGACGAACACGGTCAGATTTTCATGACCTATTGCCGAAGCTTCTGGGGACGCGGCGATGTGAGTCACGTGATGCAGGGCGGTCACTATTGGAATCAAGTCAACTCCGGTTACGCGCCGTTCATTTCGACTCAGTCACTTCCCGGCCGTCCGTGGATGACGAATTATCAACTCGCGTCTCAGCGTTCCGGACACGGTGAAGGAGGCTCCGGCAAGCCGGGCTCCAATGACGTTTATGGAGGCCACTCGCATGTCGGCACGATGATTTATCTCGGCGACAACTGGCCGTCCGAATATCGCAATCATCTGTTCACTCGCAACCTGCACGGCCATCAGATGAATCACGTCATCAATCGCCGGGAAGCCGGTGGATACAATTCCGTACACGCTGGATATGACACGCTCTTCTGCGCTGACCAGCAATATGTTCGAGCGTGGGCCGTGCAGTTGTTATGCGATTTTGCAGGCAATTCCGTAGGACGGGATTCCAGTCCCGTCCAGAGAAAAGCAAACGTCAGGACGGGTCTGGAGACACGTCCTGCTTTCATTACTCTCGCCGAAAGCGACGAATCTCTCTTCGTCCGCCGCTATCTCGGCTCCGCCATGCAACGCGTCCCCGCTGAGACCGCCTGGCAAATCGCCGAGGCACTGTGCGGCCGCGACGATAGCATTACTGATCGCGACTTGCCATTACTCATCTGGTACGGCATCGCGCCGTTGGCGGCGGACGATCTTGACCGCGCTTTCAAATTCGCGATGCTGCAGAATCCATCGGCGCGGCATTCAGCGATCCACGACTCTTCGAAAGAATGCGGAAACGTCTCACAGATCCCAGCTCGAATATCCCGACGAAGCGGGAAGCCATTCGGGTCCTGGCGATCGATTCGTCTCCAGAGAATCTCCCACATCTGCTGCTATTACTCGATACGCCGGAACTTGCAGGGATAGTAATTCCGCTTCTCAGTCGCTACAACGAAAGGGTTGTCGCGGACGAATTGTTTAAGTTCCTGATGGCGCAATAGCGCTTCGTGCGAAAATTTGAAATCTGAAATCATGCCACAACGTATTCATATTGTTGGTCGGAAGAACTCGGGCAAAACAACTCTGGTCTGTGACCTGGTGCGGGAACTTACAGCCCGAGGTCTGAAGGTGGCGACCGTAAAGCATACGCACCATCATCATGAACTTGACACACCTGGCAAGGATTCATTTAAACATCACGAAGCCGGCGCGGCGGGAGTTGGGATTCTGTCGCCACGGATGAGCGCGTTGTTCATTCCGACGAAACGTGAAGAACGGGGCGACGAACGCTACTCGCAGTTCGAAGTTCAGTTTGCAGATTGTGACTTGATCCTGGTTGAAGGAGACTTGCATGCCACCGCACCAAGGATTGAAGTTTGGCGCAGTATCGCGAGCGAAGCTCCGTACGCGGCCAGCGATCCAGGGATCGTCGCGGTGGTTTCGGACGACTCCCCGCAGGGATTAGGTTGCCCTGTCTGGAGCCGGGCTGATCTTGGAAAGATCGCGGATCAGCTGCCCCAGATGTAGGCCGGAC
>JANOZG010001001.1:0-3565 GCA_031429275.1 Planctomycetota bacterium | reverse complement strand
CGGCAACAAGGCCCAGGACGATGAGAATCACGGTCGCTCGCAGCAGAAGGTTGCCGCGTTTCGGCAGGGATGTAGAGGGCGACGACATTTCTGCGTTCCGTGAATGACTGTTCTGTGCAACATGACCGCTCGCCGGATTTTACCGGAAGATGGCGGTGATTTGTACTCGTTTGTACCGAACGGCAGGTAGAATTCCATCGGCGGAGCGACCGACGTACCGTACACCCGTCGCTCCGCCGACGGGAATTGGCGATTCAGTTGTCATGGGACTCTACGGAATCCGCAGTTTCTTCAGGCGCCGCTTCCGCCAAAGTGATCCACTGCTCCGGAACCTCTGGCAGCGAATCGGTGAACTCGTCCTGTTCAACTGTCGGCACGGATGATGGAATTGGCGTATCGATCCAGCGGCCGCTTTCGTCCAGCTGCATGATTCCAAGATCGCGAGCCAGCCGCATGCGGGAAGCTTCGTGGTTCAGCCAGACGCTCATGAAGTTATTCTGCGTACTTCGCAGGTCGGACAACGCCGTCAGCAAACTGGTCGCGGCGGTAGGGCCAAGTCGAGCCGGGGGCTGACCGGGCACCGGCGGCGGAACCGGAGCGTTCAGGCTCTCGCGAGTCAGGTCAACTCGACGGATGGAAATTGCCACGGCCCGTCGCTGGATCTCAAGATTCTGTCGAAGTTGATCGAGGTTTCGCAAAGAGGCCCGCAGACCGAACCTCAATCCATCCTGTGCCTGAATGAACGCTCGTCGTCCGCTCTGATATGTGATGAGCGACTGGCGGTAGTTGTTTCGTTCCAAAAGGCGTTGAAACGGAGCATCGATCTGCACTCCTGCACGGGCGGTCGCATTGCGTCCATCGAACTTCACAGGATTGTCTCCAGATGTTCGAAGATCTCCACCCATCGCAACAGTGACGTTTGCCTGCAACGCGTCGGCGTTAAAAGCGATCAATCGCCAACTGTCCACCAGAGCCGCTCGGTTGTTCATGAAGTCGAGACGATTCTGCAGAGCGATCGCGACGGCGTCGTCCGCATTCAGTTTGATACGTTCGACAGCGATAGCATCGAGCCTGGCTCTTGCCTGGACAAGGATCGATCCCTGAACAATCCGGTACGCTTCGCTCAGCCAGTTGACAACTTTACGAATCGTTTCATCGCCGTTGGGATCTGTCTCACCATCACCGATCGTGTCGGCCTCGGCGGACAGTTCGGCAGACTCCAATTCCAGTTCTTTCAGGGCATTCTGCAACTGCTGGCGGTCCTCCTTCTCCAGTCGCTTTTCGACTTCTGTCAGGTCTTTGTTCCGCTGCGGAGCGATCTCTTCCATCCGGGCCAGGTCTGCCTTAACTGTTTTCAACTGGACTTGCACTAGTTCCCTGAGAGCCAGACTTGCTTTGATCACGACGTTCAGTTCTTCCTGCGACGGAGTGTCTGAAAGTTCTCCCACCTGGTCCTGCATCGTGGAAATGAGATCCTGCAGGGTGGACGCGTCCGGGGAGACAAACTGGAACTGTTCGACAAGCGTTTCATCCATTTCGACAGGCAGATCCGAGGGCAATCCAAGCGTGCCGACGACGAATCCTTCCATCCCAAACTGCAGCCCGTTTCGATTCTGCAGCAGGGTGGCCCGTTCGGTTTCGATGCTCTGGCGGAACTGGTCCACCTGGTTCAGGTCGATCACGCCAGCGTCGCGATGAGCTTCAAGCAGCGACAGAGTTCTGAGCTGAAGCCCGAGGCTGTTTTCAGTGTTTCGAACCTGCTGAGTTTGCTGCAGCAAGCCGATGAAGCCTCCGACAGTTCCTGCCCCACCGCCAGCGAACCCGCTGCCTGTGCCACCGTTGCCGCCGCCGCCACCATCGCCGCCACCGCCGAATGTTGAGTTTCCGACGCCGCCAAATCCTCCAGCGCCTTGTCCCGTGAATCCCGTCAACCCTGTACCGCCAAAAAAGCCCCCGCGTCGTTGAGGCCCTGCAACGCCAAGATCACCAATAGCGACATTCGTGTAGAAACCCTGACGATACTGATGATAGGCTCGAATGTTTGCCAGCAGCGCGCGTTCGACGATGGTCAGTTGTTCCAGTGCAATGTCTCGACCGGCGCCACGAAGCAGGGGCTGGACGAATCCTGCGCTCAGGATCGAGCCGGCAAAGTTCGTGTCGCCTCCGGAAAACTCCCAGACGAACGAGTTGGCGAAACTGGTTACAATCGTTCCTGCCGTGGCGAGCCTTCGATTTGCCTGCAGCGAATTTGTACCGCCGCCAAAACCAAACCCGCCCGGAAAAGGAAGAGCGCCAGCACCTCGGCCGGTACTGAGAAAGCTGCTGGGACCTCCAGGTGTGTTTCTTCCGTTGGCATTGAAAACAGTGTCGAGACCACCGGTAAATTGTGTATCCAGACGAAACCGCTCAGTAGTGACGTCCAGAGCCGAAAGATACAAAGTTTCAAGCTGAGTCTGGTGGGCCGGCGAATGCAAGTATGCCAGTTGCAGCGCTGTTTCGAGCGTCAGTTTGACTTTGCCGTCCTCGGTCAATTCGACGTAGCCCGGAAGCGACTCCTGCCAGCCAGGATTCTCGAGGTCGATTACATCGCCGTTGTCATGCCAGTGCTTCCAGCCCTTCTTTCCATCCGCGCAGTGCATATACCTGTGAGACGACGGATCATCCTGCGGCATTGGCGGACGGTCCGCGTCGTACGGATCATAGAAACGACTGCGAGGGTCGAGCTTGATATCAACGTCGGGTTCAGACCAGCGAGGATCCGAGTTCTTTTCACAGATGGCATTGTAGGCGCTTTGGTCGGCCTTGAGTCGATGATCCGTGCGACTGCGACAACAGCCGCTGACAAAAGCGGCGATGCACAAAAGGATCATTGGTGCTCGCCATCCCTGGCGAAAAGATCTGGAAGCGGCCATCCTTGGCGTTTCCTTGTGAGTCATCCAGGAGTGAAGCAGCTAGGCACAGGCATGGCCCGAACTGCAGCAATCAAGTACCGGCTTCAGTGTCTATCGGTACCCAGCCTGTCGACGTTGCATCGGTTCGGCGAGTCGAATGTTGGTCTGGCTATTTCGGTCTCGATTGCATCAGCTGAGCCGATTTTTCCAAATGCCTTGACGAATCAGGGACGCGTGGTGCCGGTTCTGAATACAACGAATATGTGCAACTGTGCGGGTTATGCAGCGAGGAACAAAAGGTGTCAGAAACGGTCGCTGACCCCTGATGTTTTCCTGGCTGATGTGGTACGATACGAATTTGGCGATTTGTGAATTGCGCGGGAAGCGTCAATCAAGTAGTTGAAACGTCCAGGAGGAATGCGACGGATGAAATCGACTCAATTCATTGGATCGGCCATGTTCGCCATGCTTCTGGCTGTTCCGATCATTTTTACTCAGGCAATGATCGTTCAACCCGTCGATCGCTACACGCCATCAACCGCCGATCATGCTGACGGCGCGATTTTTCTGTTGTGCTATGGCACGAACCCGGAGATCGCTCTGTTCATTGATTCCAACGGAAAGTCCTGGAGCTACGCAGCTGGGAGATTGACCGGGGCCGAGCGAGTTAGACT
>JANOZG010001000.1:0-4165 GCA_031429275.1 Planctomycetota bacterium | reverse complement strand
CCGCCAGCGAATACAACCTGGTCTGTTGTAGAGCATCCTTTTCAACAAACCAGATTTCATCGCGGCGAAGCAAATCCAAATCCAGCAGATGCGTCTCATGAGTGGTCACGATCAGTTGCTGATTGGCTCCCGGACACGCCTCCACAAAAAACTTCAGCAAGGCGTGAGACAAGAGGGCATGCAGACTGCGATCCAGCTCGTCGATCACAAAGACTTTCGGACTGTTCGTCAGGCAGTACAACGCTGGCAACAGGTGCAGAAATCGCCGAGTGCCATCGGATTCTTCGTCGAAAGGCAGCGAAAACGTGTGGCCTCCGACGTTGTGTGTGGCCGACAGATTGCGTCGAATCACCTTTGATGAATCGTCCGGGTCCAGCGACAGACTCATCCCGTCGCCGCGAATCGACAACGGCAATGATTCTTCACCCTGCATTGACTGCAGACGCTCGACAAGTTCCCTGGGCAGTTTATCGGCGTCGATCTGCGCCTGTTCGACTTCAATGTCTCCGATGCCCGTGCCAGCATTGGCAAGAAACTCGGAAGTAAACCGTTTGAAGTCAGCATCTTCGCTCAGATGTTCCAGCAGTGGTGCGAAACTCGACGATGGCCCGATGATCGTCAATCGCACGTTGAACCATTGGACGACTTTGTCCAGCAACGTACCTCGACGTTCATCATCCAGGTCAACAATCTTGTTCAGCAGAAGCTGGTTAGGGCGAGTCCCCAGAAGCTCAAGAGCTTTCAGTGCCTCAGCCGACATTGTCCCTTCCTCTCCGAATTTTTTCAGGTTACCAAATTTGATGTCCTTGCCTTTGCGATGGAAGACATCTGCTTCGCGACCGCTCTCGTTTGTTGCTGACAGCCACTCTTCGATGACTTCATCAGGAGTCACGTCAAATCCATAAACAAAAATCTGCTCATCCACCACAAAGCGAAATTCAAACGATGACGGTCGTTCGGGCTCATCGGTGAAGCGAAACTGGCTCAACGCAATTCGCTGCTTGGGCGCTGGACCATCAACAATCAAATCCCGGGCAAACTCCATCGCCCGCACAAGATTCGACTTCCCCGCCGCATTCGCCCCATAAATGACGCTTGTTCGGAGGACCCGTTCGTCAGTCCCGACAATCGGGACGCAATGCTCCTCATGCCCCTTCTGCCCTTTACTGGCGAGGAGGTTGAGCGTTTGTTCCGCACCGACGGATCGGAAGTTTTCGACGGAGAAGCTGACGAGCATGATTTACCACAAAATCACGATATTGATTTAAACACGTTGAAATGTATGTAACTACACAAGCAAAATACGTGACAATATCTCAGAAGCATTCATTTTTTCCGATTTTCTACTGGATTGAAACCGTTGAGTTTGCCAGCCCGTGGTCACCCACCTGACTGCTCATATCGGCATTACTGAACCGAATGCCCCATTCACTGAAGTTACTACTGAAAGACACCCTACAGCCGTTCGTTGCCTCTCGAACACGCCCGACCGCCAACAAACTGACGGCTGAATCCAGATTTGCGTCGTAAACGAGGGCGTCTCCGGTGATCGTCTTAGTAGCCGACGACGGAACGTTTGGGCTATGTAATTTCGCAACGAGGAAGGCTTTGATCGGCAAACCGAATTTGTGCAGCGTGAAAGTAGAGTCGCCTCTCAATATGCCGGCACAAGGAAGTTTTCGCCTCGCCCACCCTAAGCGTCTCATCGCGAGGTTGGGAGCCAGAATAACAACTGTTCGATACATGTAGGACATGATTCGTCTCGAGGGTTTCTCCTGAATCTGTTGGTGTGAATCGAGGAAAGCGCCGGTGTTTCGTATAACATGTAATTCGGAGAATAGATGAGGATCTGTGTCGTTTCGATCATCACTCTCGGTTTGCCGCGGCAAGGAATAGGAATGTCCGATAGAGCATTGGTAGTTGAGTTGGGATTAGATGCTATCGAGAGCGACATCGTAGATCAGATGCAGAGAATGAAACGGTGTCGCGCCATGAAATCTTATGATCAAATAACATGCACGATTCGTGGCTTCGAAAACGACGAAAGAGAACTGTTTGAAATACCTGAAGTTCGGCAGTTCTGCGATTGGCTTGTCGAGTTGGGGTTCATCTCGTTCCTTGATTTTGAAACGATGTTCTCTGCAACGAAACCAAACTCCGTCTTTGCTGGTTGGGGTGCGTCCGAGGTCTGGCTTTGTGCAAAAATCGTTTGACAGCGAGAGTTCACGTCACCGAGGCGTTGTTACGCGAACTTCATCAGGCATGGGTCGAATCAAATGCCATAGCCGATCGCAAGTGTCAGACGTTCTTGATCGAAGACTTCCCATTCGATTTTTCTGCGGTTGATCAACAAAACTTCAAAGAGGATGCTGTAAGAGAGGATATTATTGCACCTATTCTGCGAAGAGTTGGCTACCAGGCGATAGGCGTGACACGCATGGAGCGAAGCAGATCGCTTAAACATCCGTTCGTTATGATTGGCAGTAAGAAACACAAGATCAACATCGTTCCGGACTACACCCTGTTCGAACACGAAAAACCTGTCTTGGTACTTGAAGCGAAAGCGCCGTATGAGTCCATCGAGAATCCCGATCACATTGCTCAGACTTTCTCATATGCTATTCATCCAGACGTTCGCTGCCAGCACTTTGCACTTTGCAACGGACGCAAGTTTGCTTTCCATAGCGTTAGCCAGACCGCTCCAATTTTTGTGATAGATGTCGTTGATATTTGCCGCAATTGGGGAGAATTCGAAAAGCACCTGCTTCCCAAGTATTTGCTAATGCCCGTGCTGCTTGAATTCAAACCTGATTTTGGGCAGCGGGTAAAACGACTTGGGCTTGCGAATGCCGAAGAGTTCTACTTCCACGGACATTTCCTGCAGCAACTGGACAAGTCAGGCGACGGCTATTTTATTGCACACTCGACGAGTGAAATTTGCAAGGTGGACTGCATGCTGACGCTCGACCTCAAACAGGACTCGTACGAATCCATTCTTGCAGGACTGCCGGTATCACAAGCATCGCAAATACGGCTTGCGATGTCACGTGCACCCTACAAGATCGATCTTGATGGAAAAGTGATCGTTAACTGCCGGGCAAAGTTGGGAAACGAAATTCGTGGCCCGCACGAAACGTTCATTCCCTTTGACGTTTTCGAGATTTGCGACGTTTCCTTTAATGAATCAATCACCCTTGGAAATCCAGATTTCGACGCCGTATCACAAGGAATTCCACGGCTGCAGGTTTAGATCGGTCGCAACGCGAGAGCTGGTGTAGCGTTGGCATTGTTGAAGGCTTCCATTTAATCATTTGTTTTTGGTGACAGGAGCCCAGATTAGGTCAACTGCGATTTCTTGTGGTGTCTGAAAATCTGCGTGCTCCGTGTTCATGAAGTCGATTGTTTTGATAGGCTTCGATCAGACGTTCGAGCATTTCTAATCGGTAGCGGATGCGTTGGCCTCGTTCGGTGTCGCGGAAGCGGCGGGGGTGCGGGAAGGTTCGGATTTCCTGGACAGTGGGGACAATATCGATGCCGTCTCGCAGAGCCGCATCGACGGATTCGAAATGGTGGTGTTCGGCAAGAACGATGCGGTTGGGTTCCAGCACCAGTGTGTAACCATAGTCTCCATACGCTTCGGAAAACGCGCCGTCGATGGTGATGGCCTTGCCGCTGCGTTTTAGAGGTGACTCGCCTTTCTCAACCTTCACCGGAACGTGGCCGTTGACGATGAGGCCTCCTTCGGTGGCCATGCCGAATTCCGTGAGAACTCGGTCGCAAAATTCGACTTCGTGGATCAATGCGAAGTACGGATCTTTGGTCTCGCGATGCGATGTTTTATCGTTAATGAAATCGCGTTCAAACGTGGTAATGCGATCCTTACCGAACAATGGAGAACGCGGGCCGCTCCACAAGTACCACAGAAAATCGAGATCCGGTTCTGCCGCGCCCACGACGGCTCGGCGGACGACAGTTTCGATGCTTTCAAACATCTTGCGTCCGGTGAGCAGTTGGCCATCGACATTGAGCGGCAGGAAGTTGCCGTCGGCGTCAACCGGCACGCAGCCGTGGAAGATCAGACATTCGTCTCGCCGCAGGTACATCGAACCATGTCCGACCATAAAACGAATTTGCTCCTGCAGTTTCTGGCTGCTCAGGAACGAAT
>JANOZG010000999.1:0-4219 GCA_031429275.1 Planctomycetota bacterium | reverse complement strand
GAACGGAAATGATGTCCGTTCCTCCACTCTACTCCTCCCGCGGAACCCTCCGATGCTCGTCTCTGCGACTCTCAATCGAATCACTGTTTTCATCCCAATACGCCTGCGAATCCAGCATGCCGCTTTTGCTTCTTGCCTGATCCTGTTCGCCGTCACGATCGCTACAGCGACCGACGAATCCACAGTGCTGGTGCAGACGCTCAGCGAATCCAACTGGGACAACTTGATCCCGCACGGAAAAGAAGTGGATGCCATCTACGGCGACATGGTAATGCAAAACAGTCACCTGCGAGCCGTGATCGCAGATCCCGTGGCCACAAGAAATGCCAACATGACGGTTCGCAGTGTCGGAGGCTGCTTGATTGACCTAACAACACGCAAGCACCAAAGCGATCAATTGAGCGCCTTCTATCCCGCGCGGCGCGTGTTTTCATTTGTAGATGTGGCTGAAGTTGATGTCGCAAATTCCGTTCAAGTCACGAATGGTGTGAAAACGGAATCCGGAGAGGCCGCAGTGAGCATTCTTGCCGCGCCGACAAAAGAGAAGCCCAGCCTTAGAGTCACGTATTCACTGCAGGCCGGCAAGCCCTATATGGCAGTCAGGTCCGAATGGATCAATTCCACCGACGCAGATCTTACACTGGTGATGGAAGATGACCTGCGAGCAGATTCGGGCAAAGAGGAAATGCCGAAGTCGCCCGACGGGACAATGGATCTGTTTTCATTCCAGGACATCTTCTGGCAGCAGGCGTACGGCGTCTACGCACCTGGCTTCAAGATTCGCTGTAAGAGCAACACTCGCGAATCTGTGTTGGTCTATGAGCCGGCCGATGGCAAGGCTGTTGTGCTGAAGCCCGCGGAGACATATTCCATGACGCGTTGGATATTTGTCGCTCAGGATTTGGCTGGCGTGCTGGCTGACTACGCGGATGCACGTGAGCAAGGCGACAAACTCACTGAATCGCGATTGATCGTGCAGGCGGATGGACATCCTGTTCACGGTGCCAGAATCGCTATTCAATGCGGCGACGAATCCTGGGGAACTGTCGTCACAGGAGAAGACGGATCGGTCGTTCGACGACTGCCGTCCGGATCATGTGAAGCAACCGTTTCCGTCGCTGGGCACGAATTCGCAAAGCAGTCTCTTACGCTTTCTGGATCCGACAAGAACGTACTTAAGCTGCCGGATTATCATCCTGGCGTCGCTCATATCACTGTGACCGACGCGGAAGGCCATGCGATTCCAGCGAAGATCGAATTCAAAGGCAACGGTGAACTACCAGCGCCGAATTGGGGGCCGGAATCAGGCGAGTACTTCGTGAAGAATCTGGCGTACACGGCGAGCGGAAAAGTGGAAACAGACTTAGCGGCCGGCGAATACGACATCATCATCAGTCACGGACCAGAGTTCAATGCCGAATTCACGACGCTTAACGTTCAACGGGGCAAGACTACTGAATTGAATGTGAAACTTCCTCGAGTCGTGGAGACTCCCGGTTGGGTCAGTGCCGATTTTCACAGTCATAGTTCGCCATCCGGCGACAACACGGGCAGTCAGCGCGGACGTGTGTTGAACCTTGCGGCCGAACACATCGAGTTCGCTCCTTGTACTGAACACAATCGCATCAGCACGTACGACGAACATATCACGGCGTTGGGATTGAAGCCATTCCTTGCGACTGTTTCAGGCCTGGAACTGACGGGGTCGCCACTGCCTTTGAATCATCAAAACGTCTTCCCATTGAACTACAGCCCACGAACTCAGGATGGCGGAGCCCCCGTGACGGACGTAAGTCCCGAAGCTCAAATGGAACGCATCGCCGCATGGGACAACAACAGCATTAAACTGATCCAGCAGAATCATCCGGACCTTGGCTGGCTGTTTTATGATCGCAACGGAGATCAAAGCACAGATGAAGGATATTCGCGATCATTTGGCATCATGAATGTGATGGAGATTCATCCGATCGATACGTTTCTGAACCCAACGCGTTACGACATCCGTGACGGAAAAGCATTTGGCAATCAAAGAACTCTGAACTGGCTGCAATTGCTGAATCAGGGGTTTCGTATCTATGGCGTTGTCAACACAGACTCACACTTTAACTATCATGGTTCCGGCGGTCTGCGAATCTGGGTCAAATCCAGCAGCGACGCGCCAGCAGCGATCAGCTCGGACGAGATACGAGATCACTCGCGCGCTGGTCACATTATCATGTCGAACGGTCCGTATCTTGAGGTCACATTTCGAGAAGCGGGCAGCAAGGATGCAGGCGTTTTCGCCGGTCAGGATCTGCATGCGGCATCAAAGAAAGTTACAGCATCGATCAAAGTTCAGTGTTCAAACTGGTTCGATATCGACACGGTCATCGTTCTGGTGAATGGCCGACGATCAGACAAGCTGACGTTCAGCCGCGACACGCATCCTGGGATGTTTGGTTCGGATAAAGATGTCGTTAAGTTTCACCAGGATGTCAATGTTGACCTGATTGAGGATGCTCATCTGATCGTTCTTACCGGTCATCGGACTCAACTCATCGGCGACGTGATGGGACCAATGTGGGGTGCTCAGCATCCGACAGCTGCGAGCAACCCTGTCTTCATCGATATCGACGGCGACGGCTTCAAGGCCAACAAAGATACACTCGACATCCCGCTGCCTGTGAAGTTTGTCGCAGAAGTTAAAGAATAGCCGTACTGTTGTTGCCTCATCAAAGCATTAGCGTCGAGACTCGTACGCCGAGCAGGATAAATCCGGATTCCAGCAATCCGTAGTGGCTCGATGACGGATGGGCGAAAACTGTCTCAGATTTCCTACAATCCGCTCGGTATTCTGTGAATGGCAGAATATCGGAGATGCCGTCGCTGAATATATTGTCTTTGGAATTTCATCTCAAAAGGGTGGCAAGACCATCGTTGTTCCTTAGAACGGCCTGCTGAAACCAGCCTTTAGAGTCTTACTCCAAACTGTAAGCACGGCCTTCTCAACGTACAGGATTTTGAACATGGCAACAAAGATCACTGCTTTTGAAACGTTTGATATACGTTTCCCCACGTCGCAGCATCTGGACGGTTCCGATGCAATGAACCCGGATCCGGACTACTCGGCGGCCTACGTCGTGCTCAAGACTGATTCAAAAGATCGCTATGGCTACGGCATGACTTTCACGATCGGCAGAGGCAACGAAATCTGTGTCGCGGCGATTCGTTCTCTCGCGACGCTGCTGGTGGGGCAGACTGTCGAGTCACTGATGGCGACACCTGTAACACTGTACCGCAAACTCACCGGTGACAGCCAGTTGCGTTGGGTGGGGCCGGAGAAAGGCGTGATTCATCTGGCCGCCGCCGCCGTGATCAATGCTGTCTGGGATCTGTGGGCACGGATTCAGAACAAACCAGTCTGGCAAGTCATCTGCGAGATGTCACCAGAACAGTTTACCTCATGCGTAGACTTTCGATATCTCACCGATGCATTGACGCCAAGTCAGGCGGTGGAGATCTTGAGCCTTCACATATCAAAGCGTGCCCAACGAATTGAGGAGCTCAACGGCATCGGCTATCCGAGCTACACGACCTCTGCAGGCTGGCTTGGATATTCAGATGAAGCTTTGAAGCAGAAATGTGCGGACCTCAAAGAGCGTGGCTGGAAACATTTCAAAATCAAGGTGGGACGTGACCTGGAAGACGACCGACGTCGCTGCAGCGTACTGCGTCGCGAAATGGGTGATGACGCTCACATGATGATCGACGCGAATCAGGTGTGGGATGTTCCGCAGGCGATCGAGTGGATTCGAGAACTGGCACCGTTCAATCCATGGTTCGTTGAGGAACCCACATCCCCCGACGACATTCTCGGTCATCGCGCGATTGCTGAGGCTGTCAGTCCGATTCGGATTGCCACCGGCGAAATGTGCCACAACCGCATCATGTTCAAACAGTTCATGCAATCCGGCGCGATACAAGTTTGCCAGTTGGACTGCTGCCGACTGGGCGGTGTGAACGAAGTTCTAGCCGTGCTGCTGTTGGCGGCCAGGTTCAGAATTCCTGTTTGTCCGCATGCCGGCGGCGTTGGTCTTTGCGAATATGTTCAGCATGCCAGCATCATCGATTATGTATGCGTTTCAGCGTCCATGGAAGATCGCGTAGCGGAATACTCAGACCATCTCCATGAACACGTTTGTGATCCAGTGGTCATGAATCACGGTCGCTATATGCCGCC